>CAYPFE010000502.1:0-2504 GCA_964409895.1 uncultured Novosphingobium sp. | reverse complement strand
GGGCCGCTTGCACAGGAAACGGTACCAGGGCTTGAGCTTTTCCGCCGTTTCGGGATCGGAAACGACCTCGTCGACGCGGGCGCGCAGCCGTTCCATCACGGCGTAATCGGTCTCCTCGCGCAGCGCCATGTACTCGTCCGGCGAGAGTTCGGGATTGCCCATTTCGCCCAGCCTGGCGGCGATGTTGCGGTTGAGCTCGGTCCAGTTGTCGCAGATCAGGTCGGCCTGACCGGGTTCCAGCACGCCGAAGGTGCCGTCGTAGAAGTTCCTCCGCCGTCGCGCCTGCCAGCCAGGCGCCTGGTCCTCGGTCCATTCGGCCGGCACGTGCATGTCGCCGCGCAAGTCGACACCCGAGGGCGTGCGCTGGAAAACATAGAGATGCCGCGCATATTCGCCGAGGAAGGGAATTACCTGAATGCCCGTCGCCCCCGTACCGATCACGGCGACGCGCTTGTCTGCGAGCCTGGTGAGACCGCCCTTCCTGTCGCCTCCGGTGTAGTCGTAGTCCCAGCGGCTGGTATGGAAGCTGTGCCCTTTGAAGTCGCGAATACCGGGAATGCCGGGCAGCTTCGGGCGGTTGTACGGGCCGGTGCCCATCACCACGAAGCGCGCTCGGATATCGTCGCCGTGGTTGGTCTCGATGCGCCAGCGGTGGATCGATTCGTCCCATTTGAGCGAGCGTACGATGGTCCCGAACATTGCGGTTTCGTAGAGGCGAAAATGTTCGGCGATGCGCCGGCACTGCCCGTAGATGTCCTCGCCATAGGCATAGCGGTCCTTGGGGACGTAGGGCACTTCCTCCAGCATCGGCATGTAGCTGCAGGCGTCGGTGTCGCATTGCAGGCCGGGATAGCGGTTCCAGTACCAGGTGCCGCCGAAGTCGCCGGCCATGTCGATGGTGCGGATGTTGGCGATGCCGGCGGCCTTGAGCCGGGCGCTGGCGATCAGCCCGGCGAAACCCGCGCCGAGCACCGCGACGTCGATCTCTGCCGCAACGGGCTCGCGCGGGACGATCGGGTGGAGCGGATCGACTTCGAAGAAATCGTCGTAGCCGTCGGAGACTTCGGTGTACTGGTCCTGGCCTTTCGGGTGTCTGCGCTTGTCGCGTTCATGCCGGTATTTTTCGCGCAGTCCGGCGATGTCGAACGGCCCCGGCGCCCGGGTCGGATTGCAATCCATCGATAAACCTCTTGCGGCATCACTCTTGTGCTTGCCCGGAGGTTGACCATGAACGCCGGAAAGCTTCAAGTGCGGATGTTGCTCCTGCTGGGGCAATCAATCGAGGAGAGCAGTCATGGGCAACTGGATCGTGACAGGTGGCGCCGGCGGGATCGGCGAGAGGGTCGTGAGCGATGCCGTGGCGGCAGGGCACAAGGTGCTGGTATGGGACCTCAAGGTGCCGCCGGAAGCCGAGGGGGTACGCTTCCAGTCCGTCGATCTCACCGATCCCGATGCGATAGCGGCTGCTGCCGGTGAGGTTACGGATAAGCTAGACTGCTTCGTCCATTGCGCTGGCGTGCTTGCCACCACCAGCATCGCCCATGACAACCTTGTCGAGGCTATGGAACTGACCTTCCGCCTGCATTGCCTCGCCTTCGTCGCTTCGGTGCAAGCGCTACGCGGCCGGCTTTCCGAAGCCAGTGGCGTCGCGATTGCGATAGCCTCTGCCGGCATGGACATGGTCTATCCCGGCACGCTCGCCTACGGCGCCAGCAAGGCGGCGCTGCAGCGCGCGATAAAGCAGATGGCGGTCGAACTGGGCGGACGGGGCATTCGCGTGAATTCCGTTTCCCCCGGCGCGGTCGCCACCGAGATGACGCGCCACATGTGGGAAGACCCCGATTTCGCAACGGAGCGGTTGAAGCATGTCCCGCTCGGACGTCAGGGCGAGACGAAATATGTCAGCGACGCGGTGGCCTTCCTCGCATCGGAGGCCGCCTGCTACATCACCGGCGAGGATCTGTGGGTCGATGGCGGCGTGCGCCACGGTATCTTCCAGCCCGGCACCCGGGCGACCGTCGAGCAGGGAGGGGGTTAGGACAATGCTGCGACATTTCGTGCAGAGCTGTTTCATCGTCAACGATATCGAGGCGGCAATGGCCGAGTGGCATCGTGTCTCCGATGTTGGTCCGTGGTTCGTCATGGCGCATGTCCAGCCCGAAAACGGGCTCTATCACGGCCAGCCTTCGGACCTCGAAATGACCTGCGCCTTTGCCCAATCGGGCGACATGCAGATCGAGCTGATCGAGCAGCACAGTGACGGCCCGTCCGTTTATCGCGACATGCATCCGGCGGGTTCCGAGGGCTTCCACCACTTCTGCTACTGGGCCGACGGCACCATTGCTGAGGAAGTCGCGCACTACGAAGCGCGCGGCATCGAGGCGGGCTATCTCGGCAGCTTCGGCGATCTCAACTTCGGTTATTTCGATGCGCGCAAGGAACTCGGCTGTTTCCTCGAAGTGCTGGAACGCGAACCCGGCACGATGGAGCTGTTCCGCATGGTC
>CAYPFE010000501.1:0-2507 GCA_964409895.1 uncultured Novosphingobium sp. | reverse complement strand
GAACCTCGAAGGCTTCGGACAGGGACGCTGCCGCATGAGCGGTCAGCCAGTCGTGAGCGTGCAGGACGTCCGGCTTCCACATCCGCCTCAGGTTCAGTCCGGTTCGCGTCATGGCGGATGCAAGACCCGCAACCCAGCCAAGAAGGGTGTCTGCTGCGAAGGGCACGAAAGGAGCGTCTCGAACCACGCGAATGACCCGCACTCCGTCGACCACCTCGTCCACCACTTCGGCGCTCGCGTCATCGACACCCAGACCGACGTGAGACAGCACCACCACGTCATGACCTGCGCGCGCCTGTTCGGTCGCAACGGCGTGCACGTGGCGCCCCAATCCGCCGTAGACCACGGGTGGGAACTCCCAGGAAAGATGACAGATGCGCACTACGGCTTAACTCCGGTCACACCCACGTTGTAGAAGAACTCGTCAGGGACCAGTGCGGAGAAGATTCGTCGATCCAAGAAGTTCAGCCGCTGCCATCCGCGGTAGGCAAAGTTTGCCCACGACCACCCCAGAACACCAGGCCGCACAGCCGCCTCGAATGTGCGGACAGGCCAGCCGAACCACGAGGCCGTCAATTCCTCGGTCTGAGTGCGCACGTCTATCGCACCTGCGCGCATACATGCAGCCGCCAGGCGATCGGGGTCGAAAGTGTGCAGGTCGACGACCGCTTCCAGGGCGGCCGCACGCGAGGACTGTTCGAGTTCGTCCTCGGATTTAGCCCAGTCCCCCGACAGGAAGGGCAGCGCGGCCGCACGGCGGGTCGACCACCAAGTGAGCCGCGACAATCGTCGAGCCACGAAGTCGCCCTTGTTGGTTGGCTCACCGCAGATCACGAATCGACCACCGGGACGCAGTACCCGCAGCATCTCGCGAAGCGCCGTATCGACATCGGGAATGTGGTGCAAGAACGCATGACCAACCACTAAATCGAACGACTCGTCGTCGAATGGCAGTTGTTCGACATCGGCCACCTGCCCGGAAACGTCTAGTCCCAATCCACGTCCGTTGCCGATTGCCTGGTCGACCATCCCTTGCGAGATGTCGGTGAGGGTCCCGGTCGTTGCTACTCCCGACTGCATCAGATTCAACAAGAAGAAGCCGGTTCCGCCTCCCACCTCCAGCGCAGAATCGACCGGTAGGTACTCCTCCCCCGCAACTAGACGATCAAAGATCTCGCGGGCGTAGTCGATACACCGATCGTCGTAGGAGATGCTCCATTTGTCGTCGTAGGTCGACGCCTCCCAGTCGTGGTAGACGACATTTGCCAACTTAGAGTCCTGCCAGGCCGCGTCCACGACCTCGTCCGGCGTCATCGCCGGATCATCGTTTGAAGTCGCGTTGTCAGCCATCAGTCTCAACGGCCGGTGAACTCGGCCTTGCCCGGCCCGTTTTCCAAGAATGACTCCATCCCGATGCGTTGATCGTCGGTGGCGAACAGTGCCGCGAACTGCACACGTTCGATCTCCAGCCCCGTCTCCAGGTCGACTTCCAGACCCGAGTCAATAGCCGCCTTAGCCGCCTGCATCGCAACCCGAGGACCTGTGGCCAACGCCCGTGCCCAACCGAGCGCCTCGGAGTAGACGTCGTCCGGAGTGCACACCCGATCAACCAGTCCAATAGCAAGTGCCTCGCCCGCGCTGACGAATCTCCCACTGAACACCAGGTCCTTCGCTCGAGCCGGACCCACCAAGCGCGGCAGCCGCTGGGTGCCCCCTGCCCCCGGGATGATGCCCAGTGCGATCTCCGGCTGCCCGACCTTCGCGTTGTCTCCGGCCACTCGGAAGTCACAGCACATAGCAAGTTCAAGCCCGCCGCCCAGGGCGTATCCGGTGATGGCTGCGATTGTCGGCTGCGGGATCTTGGCCACGGTCGTGAACGCAGTCCGCAGTCCGCGTGAGAGCTGCACCATGTCCACGTAGCTCTTGGTGGACATTTCCGCGATATCCGCCCCGGCCGCGAAGACCTTGGGTCCTCCGTAGACGACAACGGCGCCCACCGACGCGTCTTCCGCGACCTCCTCGGCTGCCTGTCGGATCTCCTTTTGCATCTGTGCGTTCAACGCGTTCATGGGCGGTCGCTCGAGCAGGATCGTCGCTACGCCGTCATCAACCTTTACGTTCACGAATTCACCCACGAGGCCACCTCTCACCTTTACCGATCATCGCGTCACCGCCGTTCGGTCGTTGAGCGTAGCCCTCATGTGTCCAACCCGAATCCGACTTTCGCTAGGGATGGCAAAAAGCGATACCGTCCCTTCGTGTCCGATGGCCCCGAAGTCGCCGAGCCACGATGGCATCCCTGGGGATGGGATCCGCTGGGAGTCCACCTCGACCGCACAGGGGTCGCGAACGTCGCCCTATGGGCCGAGGGTGCCGAACGGGTGGACTTCTGTGTGCTCGACGCCTCCGGCGAACACAGAATCGAACTACCGGACCAACTGCACCACGTCTTCCACGGCCGGGTCAGCGGATTGAAGCCTGGAATGCGCTACGGGTTTCGTGTGCAC
>CAYPFE010000500.1:0-2516 GCA_964409895.1 uncultured Novosphingobium sp. | reverse complement strand
CGTGACCTCGTCGCGATCCAGCTGTATCTCGCTTCGGGCCGAACGCTTGCCGAGATCGGGCTCTCGCAGGCCGAAATCGCAGCACCGCGCGGGTCTGCGATCCAGCTCAGGATCAACATGGAAGCGATGGACGCGAGCGGCGCGCCCCGCCCGAGTGCGGGCCTGATTACGTCGTTCGACCCGCCGGGCGGACCGGGCGTACGCGTCGATACCTTCGGCAAGGCGGGCTACCAGACATCCGCCAACTTCGATTCCCTACTCGCCAAGCTGATCGTGCATTCACCGGGCGATTTTCGCAGTACGCTGAAACGCGCCCGCCGGGCTCTTGGGGAATTCCGGATCGACGGACTTTCGACCAACACCGGATTCCTGAGCGGCCTGCTCGAACAGCCCGAAGTGGCAGCGAACGAGGTCACAACGGGATATATCGCCAAGCAGGCCGCCACGATCCTTGCTGCGATGCCCAAAAGCAGCGCGCCAGCCGCTTCGGGCCAAAGCACGGAACTGCCGCCCGGGGCCGAAGGCTGGGCCCGCCTCGCTTCACCTATGACCGGCGTAATCTCAGGTCTCGCCGTGTCCGAAGGCGATACCGTCCTTGCCGGAAACGAAGTGGTCGTGCTCGAAGCGATGAAGATGGAGCATGGGCTGCTGGCGCCTGCGAGCGGCATCGTCCGCGCGATCCCGCATGCGATTGGCGAACGGGTGAGCGAGGGGGCGGCGATCCTGCTGATCGAGCCTGCGGACGTGGAAGGCGCGACGGAAGCCGCGAGCGAGCAAGTCGACCTCGACCACATCCGCGACGACCTCGCCCATGTCAGAACCCGCATCGCCGAGACGCGCGACGAGAACCGGCCCGCCGCGGTCGAGAAACGCCGCACCCGTGGCCAGCGCACCGCTCGCGAGAATGTCGTGGACCTCGTCGATCAAGACAGCTTCGTCGAATTCGGCCAGCTCACTGTCGCTTACCAGCATTCTCGCCGGACGATGGAAGAACTGAGAGCGATGAGCCCGGCGGACGGCTTCGTCATGGGGCTGGGCACCGTCAACGCGGACCAGTTCGGTGCGAAGGCGGCCAGCGTCGCGGTCGGCGCCTATGACGCCACGGTGGTTGCAGGCACCCAGGGCCACATGAACCACAAGAAGACCGACCGGCTGTTCGCCATGGCCGGCGAGCGCGGCATTCCACTGGTGCTGTTCGCCGAGGGCGGCGGCGGGCGTCCGCGCGAGGACCCGGTGACAATCGCGGGCTTGCACACCCACACCTTCCACGAACTCGCCAAGCTGAGCGGCAAGGTTCCGGTGCTGGGCGTGGTTTCAGGCCGCTGCTTTGCCGGAAACGCCGCACTGCTTGGCCTCTGCGACACGATCATCGCCACCGAGGACAGCACAATCGGCATGGCGGGCCCTGCGCTGATCGAAGCAGCCGGGCTTGGCGCCTGCGCACCCGAGGAGGTAGGACCCATCGACTTGCAATGCCGCAGCGGAGTGGTCGACATCCGCGTGAAGGACGAGGCCGAGGCAGTCGCGGTATCGAAGCGCTATCTCGCCTACTTCCAGGGACGAACTTCAGGCTGGGAAGAGAGCGAACCGCGCCTTCTGCGCCATGTCATCCCTGAGAACCGGCTGCGTGCCTACGACGTTCGCGAGGCGGGATCGCTGATAGCGGACAAGGACAGCTGGCTCGAACTGCGCCGCGATTTCGGCCAAAGCTACGTCACCGCGCTGGCCCGGATCGAGGGGCGGCCGGTGGGCCTCATCGCCAACAACCCGATGTTCAATGCGGGCGCCATCGATTCGGACGGATCGGACAAGGCATCGCGCTTCATGCGGCTGTGCGACGCGCACGGACTGCCGCTGATCTCGCTGATCGACACGCCCGGCATCATGGTCGGCACCGAGGCCGAGGCGACGGGCCTGGTCCGCCATTCCTCGCGGCTGTTCGCCACCGCCGCTTCATTGCAAGTCCCGATGTTCGCGGTGGTGCTCAGGAAAGCCTACGGGCTCGGCGCGATGGCGGCGGCGGGCGGCAATTTCTATCGGCCTGTCTTCACCATTGCCTGGCCGACCGGCGAGCTCGGCGGCATGGGCCTGGAAGGCGGCGTGCGGCTGGCCTACAAGCGCGAGCTGGAAGCGATCGAGGATCCCGCCGAGCGTCAGGCCTTCTTCGAGGAACGCGTCGCCGCGCGCTATGAAAAGGGCAAGGCGACATATGCCGCCACCTATTTCGAACTCGATGCCGTGATCGATCCCGCCGACACCCGCAAATGGCTGGCGCGGGGGCTGGATGCTGCGGAGGGCAGCTACTCGCGCTCTGCCCGGTTCATCGACACATGGTAGGGGGGACAATGGCGAAGCAACTGAACGACAGACCGAAGGACGGTGTCGCGGTCGTGACAGGCGCCAGCCGGGGCATCGGCGCGGCCATTGCCGAACGCCTCGGGTCCGCCGGCTGGACGGTCGTCGCAGCGGCGCGCACGGTCACGGGCGGCACCGGCAACGGCACGGCGGAGGAGACC
>CAYPFE010000499.1:0-2526 GCA_964409895.1 uncultured Novosphingobium sp. | reverse complement strand
GTTGATGATCGGTGTCGACATCAGCGAGCCGAACACGCCGCCATTCGATATCGTGAAGGTGCCGCCCTTCATGTCTTCCATGGTGAGGGTGCCGTCCTTGGCGCGCTTGCCGAAGTCGGCGATGTCGAGCTCGATCTGCGCGAAGCTCTTGGCGTGGGCGTCGCGCACGACCGGCACGACGAGACCGTTGGGCGCGGAGACCGCCACCGAAATGTCGACGTAGTCGTGGTAGACGATCTCTTCGCCTTCGATGTAGGCATTGGCCGAGGGAATATCGCGCAGCGCGAGGCAGGACGCCTTGGCGAAAAAGCTCATGAAGCCGAGCTTGATGCCGTGTTTCTTGGCGAACAGGTCCTTGTACTTCTCGCGCGTCTCGATGACCGCGCTCATATCGACATCGTTGAAGGTCGTGAGCAGCGCCGCTTCTTCCTGCGCGCTCTTCAGCCGCTTGGCGATGGTCTGGCGCATGCGCGTCATCTTGACGCGCTCCTCGCGGCGCTCGCCAGAAGGCGCGGATGATGCGGCAGGAGCGCTCGCCGACTTGTCTTCGCCGCTTTCTTTTGCCTTGGCGGCTTCGAGCACGTCTTCCTTGGTGAGGCGACCGTCCTTGCCGGTTCCCTTGATCGAAGATGGATCGACACCGTGTTCGAGCACCGCGCGGCGCACTGCCGGGGAGAGTGTCACGTTGTCATTCGAGGACGATTCCGCTGCCTCTTCGGTCATCTTCTCGACCGACTCCTTGGCGGAATCCTTGACTTCCTGGGAAACCCCGCCTTCCTCGATCGTGGCGATTACCGCACCGACTTCGACAGTATCGCCGACCGCCGCAGTCTGCGCACCCATCACACCCGCTACGGGGGAGGGGACCTCGACCGAAACCTTGTCGGTTTCCAGGCTGGCGATCGGCTCGTCGAGCGCGACGGGATCGCCGGGCTGCTTGAGCCATTCGCCGATGGTCGCTTCGGAAACCGATTCGCCGAGCGTGGGAACCTTGACTTCGCTGCTCATGATCGTGCTGCTTTCCGTGTTGGCGTCTTCTTTGCCGGTTTCTTTGTTGTTTGCTTCGCCGAAGGTTTGGATTTGCCGGCGTCCAGGCCAAGCGCATCGGCGACCAACGCTTCCTGCTGCGCCACATGTCGTGCGGCGAGGCCGGTCGCGGGCGAGGCACTGGCATCGCGTCCGGTGTAGCGGACCCGACCCACATCGCGTCCCGCCTGCTCCAGCGCCGTCTCGATCTGCGCGCCGACGAAGAACCATGCGCCATTGTTGCGCGGCTCTTCCTGGCACCAGACGACTTCCTCAAGTCCGGTCATCCTTTCGAGGCGCAGAGTCAGCGGTTCGCCGGGGAAGGGATAAAGCTGTTCGAGCCGAACTATCGAAACGTCGTCGAGCCCGGCCTTGTCACGCGCTTCGATCAGGTCGTAGGCGACCTTGCCTGAGCACAGCACCAGTTTGCGCACCTTCTTGTCGTCGGGCGGGTTGGTGTCGGAGAGGATGCGCATGAAGTGGCCCTCACCGATGAAATGGCTTGCGTGGCTGCGGGCCATCGGATGGCGCAGCAGGGACTTGGGCGTCATGATGATCAGCGGTTTGCGGAACGGTCGGTGCATCTGTCGGCGCAGGACATGGAAATAGTTGGCCGGTGTGGTGATGTTGCAGACCTGGATATTGTCCTGCGCGCATAATTGCAGGAAGCGTTCGAGCCGCGCCGAACTGTGTTCCGGTCCCTGTCCTTCGTAGCCGTGCGGCAGGAGCAGAACGAGGCCGTTCGCGCGCAGCCACTTGGCTTCGCCCGCCGCGATGTACTGGTCGATCACGATCTGAGCGCCATTGGCGAAATCGCCGAATTGCGCTTCCCAGGCCACCAGCGTCTTGGGGTCGGCCATGGCATAGCCATATTCGAAGCCGAGGACCCCATATTCACTCAGGGGACTGTCGTAGACCTCGAACGTGCCGTGCGGCACTTCGTTTAGCGGCACGTAACGGCGCTCGTCGCGCTGGTCGAGCCAGACGGCATGGCGCTGGCTGAAAGTGCCGCGACCCGAGTCCTGGCCCGATAGCCGCACCGAGTATCCCTCCGACAGCAGCGAGCCGAAGGCCAGCGCCTCGCCGGTCGCCCAGTCAAATCCATCGCCATCGTCGAACATCTTGGCCTTGGCGTCGATGACGCGGGTCAGCGTCTTGTGGATACGGAGGTCCTCGGGAACAGTGGTCAGGGTCTGTCCGAGACTGTCGAACAGCTTGGCCTCGATGCCGGTCGGCACATTGCGGCGCGCGGTTTCCGGATCGACCGGCTTGTTGAAGCCGCTCCAGCGCCCGGCAAACCAGTCTGCCTCATTGGCCTGGTAGCTCTTGCCAGCTTCGAAATGCTCGTCGAGCGTCGCGACGAACTCGGCGCGGAGTTCCTTGGCGAGGTCCGGCTCGATCACGCCCTCATCGGCGAGGCGCTGCGCATAAACTTCGCTGACCTTCGGATGCTTGCGGATCTGCGCGTACATCAGCGGCTGGGTGAAACTCGGCTCGTCG
>CAYPFE010000498.1:0-2541 GCA_964409895.1 uncultured Novosphingobium sp. | reverse complement strand
GGGCGCGTAGCTCAGCGGTAGAGCACACCCTTCACACGGGTGGGGTCACAGGTTCAATCCCTGTCGCGCCCACCACTCGTTCCGATCTCCCCGGCACCGGTCTTCCCTGGTGGCGAAAGGGGCCGAAAGCCGCGCAGTTCTGCGCTGTATCGGCGTCAGCATCTACTTGGGTGGTGACAGAGACCGGGCATCCCTCGCCAATTTCGGCCCCAATTCGTAATTCGTCTCAGATCGGCCTTTTGGTGGCACCAAAGTGGCTAATGATGAATGGTGTTCGTAGCGCCGATAGGATCAGGAAAGGGCGAGGATTTGGCGCTGCTCCGGGCAGTTCATCGGAAGATTGCCCGTCCGCATGAGCTTGCGCGGAGTCAGTTTGGCGGGCTGATGCGCCCGGCCCTCACCTCCTCGATCAACTCTTGCAGGCCGGGTCGCTCCATCGAGCCGCCCGAAAGGGGCTATTCAGAACCCACCAGCTGCTGGACATGCGGCCACGTGGACGCGACAATGCCTCTGGCAAACGACCAACCCGGGAAGAATATGCTTCATTCTGCACGAAGGGGAGGCCCCCTCGGAATGAGGGTCAGAATCATTCTTGTGCTCGCTGCCGCTTGCATCGGGCTGTCAGCAGGAACGCCTCGAGAGGCTGTGGCCCAAACGGCAGAGGCCGATGTTCCTCAGGAAATTCTCGCCCGAATCGAGGCGTTGCGGGAACAATACGCCGCTGCCTATCGCGAAGGCGATTATACGCGCTCGCTTGAAGCCTCGTCGCAAGTGGTGCTGATTGTCCGAGAACATTACGGAACCAGGCATCCGGAATATGCCCGATCGCTCAATGTCCAGGCGAGAGACCTTCAAGCTTTGGGGCGGATCAGTGACGCGGAGCCGTTGTTTGCCGAAGCGTTGCGACTGCGCCGCGAAGTGCTTGGGGAGAAGCACGCCGGGACGCTTACCAGCCTCAACAACTATGGTCTGGTACTCGAAGCACTGGGAAAGGTGGCCGAAGCAGAGCCCGTGCTTGCCGAGGCGCTACGGCTAAAGCGGGAGGTATATGGCGCAAGACATCCCTCCACGATCAAGGGCCTAAGCAACTACGGCTTCGTGCTTGTGACGCTCGGCAAGCCGAGCGAAGCCGAACCGATAGCTGCAGAAGCGCTGCGGCTATCGCGCGAGGTCCTGGGGGAGAGAGATCCCGATACCATCAACCGCCTCAACAACTATGCCTCTGTCCTGAGCGCGCTCGGACGGAAAGACGAAGCCGAACGGCTCTATGCCGAATCGCTGCGACTGTCGCGCGAGGTGCTGGGAGAAAAGCATCCTGACATGATTGGCAGCCTCAGCAATCATGCCGTCATGCTGTCCGAGACAGGCCGCCCCAGCGAAGCCGAGCCGCTATTGCGCGAGGCGCTGGGGCTGTCGGTCGAGCTATTGGGCGAGCGGCATCCCACGTCGATCGAAGTGCTCGGCAATTATCTTGGTGTGCTGATGAAACTCGGTCGTATCAAACAGGCCGAGGAGCTTCAGGCTCTGGCGACAAGATTGACCCTCGAGGTAAGGGGAGCGAGACATCCTGAAACCATTAGAAATCTCATCAATTATGGATACCTGCTGGGAGCAGTCGGCCGGGATGAACTGGCCGAATCCGTCTATTCCGATGCGCTGCCACTGTCGCGTGACCTGCTGGGAGAAAGTCATCCCTATTCACGGTTTATCAAGGCCGATCTCGCCCTGACCCGGATCGATTTGCCGTCCCGGTCGCATCTGGCTGCAGAGCCGGCACGCTCCCTTGTGCGGGACATTCGTGCTGCCCGCGAGCTCGCTGGGTTTACGCCGGGTGAGGAGGCGCAATCGGGACGCGAGGAGAAAAGCCAGGCGGATCAGTTCCGGCTCTTCGCCAATGCCGCCTGGTCTCGCGGTCCAGGGTTGGTCGCGGAGGCCCGTGCGGAAGGAACGAAGCCGCTCGATCCGTCCGAACAGGCGGGATTGCGCGAAGAAGTCTTTACCGCGCTGCAGGATGCACTGGCGAGCGCTGCGGGCAAGGCGATCCTGGCAAGTGTGGCGCGCAAGGCCGCCGGCCCGTTGGAGCCGCTGGCGATCGAGCGGGAACAACTTTCCGAGGAATGGGTGACGGCGGACAAGGCGCTGGTCAGGTCCCTGGGCGAAAGCGGTGGCGCAAGCGGTGACAAGCGCAAGATTCTGCGTGCCCAGCTCACCAAGCTCGAGGCTCGAATGACAGCGATTGACGAGCGCCTCAAGACGGAGGCGCCGGAATATTTCGCCCTGATCCGCCCCGAAGCCTTGGCTCTCGTCAAGGCGCAAGAGGTTCTTGCGTCCGACGAGGCCGCTCTGATGGTGGTGCCGACAGGCCATGGCACACATATCATGCTGGTCACCGACGAAGGATTGCGCTGGGCCCGCTCCGATTGGACCAGCAAGCAAATCGATGCGGCGGTGAAAAGGCTGTTGTGGGATGTCGGTGCGGAAGTGGACGTCAGCCTGGCCGATGCGGAGGACTGGGCCAAGGAAGGCTCGGGGGCGTATCCC
>CAYPFE010000497.1:0-2553 GCA_964409895.1 uncultured Novosphingobium sp. | reverse complement strand
ATGAGCGGGGCATAGTCTGGGCCGGTCATGACCGGTTTTGACATTGCCGTTCTGCTGATCGTCGGCTTCGGCGCCGCGACAGGCTTCGCGCGAGGTTTCGTCCAGGAAATCCTCGCCCTTCTCGCGTGGGTATTCACCCTTTTCGCGATCCGATCGCTTCATGCGCCTCTCACGAGCGCGCTCGAACTGACGATTGGTGAAGGATCAGGCTCGGCAATCCTGGCCTTCGCGCTCTTGCTGCTGGTGCCCTATGCTTTCGTCAAACTTGTCGCAAAGAGAATGGGGGCCAAGAGCCGGTCCTCGGTTCTCGGACCGATCGACCGAATCCTCGGTTTCGGTTTCGGCGCGGTCAAGGGCATGATCATCGTGGTGCTGGGGTTCTCAGTGTTGGTCCTGGGTTACGATACGGTGTGGGGAGCAGGCGGCAGGCCGGTCTGGATCACGCAGGCACGCACATACCCGTTCGTCAACGCCGGCAGCGAGGCCCTTGTGACCTTGATAGCCGAAAGACGCCGCGCAGCGATCGAGGCAGACAAGAAGGTTGGAGGCGGCTAGGCAAGCCGGCATGTCCGCCACGGTCCTGTACACGCCTGAAGTTCTGGCCCTTGCAACCAGTCTTGCGGAAATTCCTTGGGATGCAGGACTGCCGCTTGCTTCTGAGGCAAGATCTCGCAGTTGTGGTAGCACGATTGCCCTTTCGCTAGCGCTGGACGGGAAGGGGCGCATCGAACGTCTGGGCGTGAAAAGTCATGCCTGTGCGATCGGGCAGGCCGCTGCGGCAATATTTGCGAAGTCAGCATGGGGACAGACGCTTGAAGAAGTTGCCTTGCATGCAGGGCGAATCGAGGCATGGCTTGCCGGAGAGGCTGAATTGCCGGACTGGCCGGGTCTAGGGGCCATTGCCGCCGCTCGAGATTATCCCGCCCGCCACGGCGCAATCATGCTGGCGTGGAATGCCGCAAGGCAGCTTCTTCCCACACCGTAATTCGGGCGCTACAGGGGCCCGGTTACAAGGAAGCGGGGAGGATTCATGGCAGACGTGCAGCAGCAGACCACAGGTCCTGAGCCGAGCGCATCGGACATCAGGCTCGTCATCGCAGCTTCCTCCGCCGGCACCGTGTTCGAGTGGTACGATTTCTTCATTTACGGCACGCTTGCGGCGATAGTAGGCAAGACCTTCTTTCCGGCCGACAACGAGACACTTCGGATGCTGCTGGTCTGGGCAGGCTTTGCGGTCGGCTTCGGCTTTCGTCCGCTGGGCGCCATCCTGTTCGGCTATCTTGGCGACAAGCTCGGTCGCAAATACACCTTCCTCGTCACCGTCACGCTGATGGGCTTTGCGACGGCCGCGGTGGGCTTTGTGCCATCGGCTGAAACCATCGGCCTTGCCGCACCCGTCATAGTCATTTTGCTGCGCATCCTGCAGGGTCTTGCCCTGGGCGGTGAGTATGGCGGCGCGGCAATCTATGTTGCGGAGCATTCGCCGCCGGAAAGGCGGGGCTATTACACCGGTTACATTCAGGCGAGTGTTGTAGGCGGCTTTGTGCTGAGCGTCGCGGTGGTTCTTGGCTGCCGCTTTCTTATCCCCGAGGCAGATTTCAACGACTGGGGCTGGCGGATACCCTTCCTCCTCTCAATCCTGCTGCTTGCGATCTCGCTGTGGATGCGTCTCAAGCTGAACGAGAGCCCGGTGTTCAAGGCGATGCAGGCCGAAGGCGAAATCTCCGGCAATCCCTTCGTCGAGAGCTTCACCTATCCCGGTAACAAGAAGCGCATTTTCATCGCCCTGTTCGGGGTCACCGGCATCCTGACGACGATCTGGTACACCGCCTTCTTCACCAGCCTGTCGTTCCTCAAGGGGCCGATGCGTGTCGATCCAACAGCGGCCGAAATAGTTTGCGGTACGGCCGGTTTGCTTTCGATGGCGCTCTATGTTTTCGTCGGAAAATGGTCTGACAGGGTCGGGCGAAAAAAGCCGCTGATAATCGGAGCCGTGGCTGCGCTCGCTTTAATGTTCCCACTCTTCTGGACGATGGGTTCGCTTGCCAACCCGGGCCTGGAGGAAAGTGCCAAGGCCAATCCCGTCGTGGTGTCCGGAAGTGCATGCGCGACCGATCCATTCGCCGACCTGTTCGGTCGCAAGCAAAGCGACTGCGGCAACATCCTCGAAACGCTGACCGCCAATGGCGTGCCTTACTCGCTCGAAGATGCCGAAACCTTGTCGTTGACCGTGGGTGGCAATGCGATTGCAATTGACCCCGCGTGGTTGTCTGATGGCGCAGCGCGAAAACAGGGAATTGAAGCCGCACTCTCAGCCAACGGTTTCGATTTCAGCGTGCAGCAGCCGGCGCTCGCCGCTCTGCTAGGCATTGGCGCAGCGCTGCTGGTTTTCGGGGTGCTTTCGGCACTGACCTATGGCGGCGTCGCCGCTCAGCTGGTCGAGATGTTCCCGGCCAAGATCCGCTACAGCTCGATGTCGATTCCCTATCACATCGGTGCCGGCTATCTCGGCGGCTTCCTGCCGCTGATTGCAAGCTACATCAATGCGCGCAC
>CAYPFE010000496.1:0-2558 GCA_964409895.1 uncultured Novosphingobium sp. | reverse complement strand
ATTCGTCCACGCGGAGCTGGCGGAAAGGATCGAAGCCGCGGCACGCGACGGCCATGTCTCCGGTCCCGCCGGATTCGGTTCTTCCGGTGAAGCCCTCGCCCTGCTGGTTCCCGGCGAACTTTCCGGCCAGCCGCTCGCATTCTCGATCTTCCATGAGGGCAGCAAGTGCATCGACGCGCCCCGCCTGCTGCAAAGCGCTCGCGACGCCATCGAACGTTGCATGGTGGACCCGAAGCCTGCAGAGCTGGCGGAATTCCCGACAGCGGCCTGACACCTGCGAATTGCATCGACAAGGCTCTTGATGCTGCGCTAACAGCGGGCTCATGAAATATTTCTCCGTCAAGGAAGCGCGCGAGATGCCAGGCCTGCGCCTCGCTCTCACCGCGCATATGCCCGGACCCTGGGGCGAGGCCGCCAAGGCCGTGCTCTCGGCACGCAATGTCGACTACATCCCGGTCGAACAGATCGCGATGGAGCCAAACGAAGACCTGTTCGAATGGACCGGGATGCGCAACGCGCCTATCGCCATCCTCGACGACGAGCCGCCGCAAAGCTCGTGGCTCGACATATTGCTGCTGGCCGAACGGGTAGGCTCGGGACCGTCGCTAATCCCCACCGATCCGCTGGACCGTGCGCTGATGCTCGGATTCTCAACCGAGATTTGCGGGTCCGACGGGTTCGGCTGGTCACGCCGGCTGGAAATGATGGGCCGCCCGTCCACCCAGAACCCGCCTACAGGCAGCAATTTCGACATGTCGCGAATGGTCCGCATGTATGACGTGCGCCAAGAGGCGATCGAGCGGGCACCCAAGCGGATGGCCTCGATCATGACGGGTCTGGCGACGCAACTGCACCGCCAGGCCGAGGCCGGTTCCGACTATCTTGTCGGCGATGCGCTCAGCGCCTGTGACCTACACTGGGCGACACTGTCCACCTTCGTCTCGCCGCTCGCCCCCGAACTCTGCGCCATGCCCGATTTCATGCGCGCCAATTACAGCCACCTCACGCCGGAACTGGCCGAAGCGCTCGACCCGATCCTGATCGCGCACCGCGACCGCGTGTTCGAACGCCACATCCCCCTGCCGCTAGACTTCTAGATCGGTCTGCCTGAATTGTGAATCATCATTCCCGCGAAAGCGGGAACCCAGCTGCAACAATCGCAAACTGGGTTCCCGCTTTCGCGGGAATGACGAGCTGTTTCAGACTTCTTGCAAGACTTCTTGCAAGGTGGTCTGATCGGGCCCCATACCCACCGTACTCAAGCGTCGGCAGGCGTGATCAGGGCACTCATGTCGCGATTTCCGGCCGCCATCATCATCTTCATGATGTCGCCGGAATTGACCGGGCGGTCCTCGCCTTCCTGAAGCGGCCTGGCGCCGCCCGAGGATTTGGGCGTGGTATCGACACCGGCAGCTTTCGCCGCGGCCCGCAACGCACCTACCGTCAGCTCTTCCTTGCTGTGATGTTCGAACGGATCGAAGCGGTGGAAGCGCATGGCGTTCTTATGCGTGATCTTGTCGATCTGGCTGTCGGTGAGGTGCTTGATCGATGGCCAGAGGAATTCCGGCACGTCGGGCCACAGCGCATCGGAATGCGGATAGTCCATCTCGTAAGTTATCCGGTCCTCGCCGATATAATCGATGTTCTGGAGACCGAAGTAATCGTCGATGAAACAGGTCATGAAATGCCGCTTGAACATCTCGCTCGGCTTCATGTCCATGTAGTTGGAGTTGGTCCAGTATTTGTGCCGTGAATTCACGTAATCAGCACGCTCGAGAAAGTAGGGCACCCAGCCGATGCCGCCTTCCGACAATGCGATGCGCATGTCGGGGAAGTCGCGAAGCGCCCGCAACTGCAGCCAATCCGACGCGCCGGTCGAAATCGACATCGGCATGGTCGTGATCCAGGCTTCGATCGGCGTTTCCATCGAGGCATGCGGTGCCGGGTTGCCGCCGCCGATATGCAGGCAGATGGTGGTGTCGTTGTCGGCGACAGCCTTCCAGAACGGGTCCCAATATTCGTTATGGATGCTGGGCAGGCCCTGGTGCGTCGGGTTCTCGCTGATCGAGACATTGTGGCAGCCTTTATCGGCCATGCGCTTCAGTTCGGCGACGGTCGCGTCCATGTCGTATGTCGGCAGGATCGCGCAGGGGATGAAGCGGCCGGGATAGGCGGCGCACCATTCGTCGACATGCCAGTCGTTATAGGCCTGCATGTGCCGCGTCGCGAGACCACGGTCCTCAACCTTGTGCAGACGGCCGCCGGCGAAATCGAAGACGCTGCCGAAATTGAGCGAGGCGGCGATGCCCGCAACGTTCATGTCACCGATGCGCGCATCGACATTGTAAGTACCCTCGCGCAGCTGGTCGAGCGAGGTCGGCTCCATGCCATATTCCTCGAAGGGCCTGCCCACGACTGCATTCAATCCCACCGACGGGCGGATGTAGCCCTGGTATTCCCAGTAATTCTTGCCGTTCCTGTCGAGCTTCAGCTTCGGCGCCTTGGCCAGCAGTTCGCCCGAAAGCTGGTTGTCGAAAAGATTGCCGGGCTCGCAGATA
>CAYPFE010000495.1:0-2559 GCA_964409895.1 uncultured Novosphingobium sp. | reverse complement strand
CGAGAAGGCGGCGCGCGCGGCCTCGTCGGCGCCGGGCGCGACGACCACTTCGGTGAAGATCTTGCAGATCGCCTCCGCCGTCGGCCCGTCGAGCGGGACGTTGGTGGCGACGATGCCGCCGAAGGCCGAAACCGAATCGCAGGCCAGCGCCTCTTCCCAAGCCTCCAGCAGGCTCGGCCTGGTGGCGACGCCGCAGGGGTTGGCGTGCTTGACGATCACCACCGTCGGATCGCCGCCTCCGAATTCCGCGGCCAGTTCCAGCGCCGCGTTGGCGTCGTTGAAATTGTTGTAGCTGAGCTCCTTGCCCTGAACCTGCTCGGCCTGGGCGATGCCGGTGCCGAGCGCCGAGGATTCCGGCAGGTAGAGGGCCGCCTGCTGGTGCGGGTTCTCGCCATAGCGCAGCGTCGTCGCCAGCCTGCTCGCGACCGAGCGGCGCGGCGGGAAATGCGCCGGCTGGTCGACGCCATTGAACCAGCCCGAGATCGCCGCGTCATAGGCCGCGGTTGCGGCGAAGGCCTTGGCCGCCATGGCCTTGCGGAAGGTGAGCCGCGTGCCGCCGCCGGTCTCTTCCAGTTCGGCGAGCAGGCCTTCGTAGTCCGCCGGATCGGTGACGATGGTGACATAAGCGTGGTTCTTGGCCGAGCTACGCACCATCGAGGGGCCGCCGATGTCGATGTTCTCGATCACTTCATCACGTTCCGCGCCGCGCGCGACGGTTTGCTGGAAGGGGTAGAGATTGACGACGACGAGGTCGATCGCGCCGATGGCATGCTCTGCCATCGCGGCGGCATGCGCCGGATCGTCGCGCACCGCCAGCAGCCCGCCATGGACCATCGGGTGAAGCGTCTTGACGCGACCGTCCATCATTTCGGGAAAACCGGTCAGCTCAGACACGTCACGCACGTCGAGCCCGGCCTCGCGCAACGCCTTGGCGGTGCCGCCGGTCGAGACCAGCTCGACGCCCCTGCCGGCAAGCTCCTTGCCGAGCTCGGCAAGCCCGGTTTTGTCGGACACCGAGAGCAGCGCCCTTTTGATCGTTACGGAATCGCTCATTATTCAACCTTGTTAGACATTGCGGGGCGAAGCGCGCTCACCCCATTTTCTTGAACAGCCAGGCAAAATTGCCGCCGCCGCGTGAAACCATGCCCTGCACCACCAGCTGGAGCACCGATACCGGTCTCGCCTGGGCATCGATCCAGATGGACTCCTCGACGGTGACTTCGCCGCCACCCGCCCGGAATTGCCAATAGCTGCCATCGGGCAGCGCCAGGCCCACGCCCTGGCCATCTGCGGACTGGCCGACCTCGATCCCCGGACCGAGATGGAAGCGGATCGCGAACCCCACTTTGCCGCGCTTGCCCTTCTTGCCGGTCGGCACCAGCAGGTCCTCGCCGCGCAGCTCGCTGCCGTCGTCGCGCAGGATCAGGATGCGGCGGTGTGACAGCCCGTAGCGCGAGGCGTAGCCGTCGTGGCTCGCCTCGATGCGCGTGGCGCTGCTGCCTTCGGCATCCATCGTCCGCCGGTCGACATCGACCTCGCTCACGCCTGAGCCGATCTGGCCACCCAGCAGCACGGCGGTGGAATTGGTATCGTCGAGCACCAGCGTCGAGTGCGCGGCGGTGGCGCGCAAGCCCTGCTCTAGGCGTACCGGCACCAGCCCTCCGGCCGCCGCCGCGCCGCCGCAATTGACGACGATGCGATGCCCGTTGCTGGACAATTCGAAGGCGAGCGTCGAAGCACAACCATGCCGCGCATTCCGGGGCATCGGCGGTGGTGCGACATCGAACAGCAACACGCTCTTCTGGGCGACTACCCGCTGGTATCCCCACTGGCGCACATCGCGCAGCGGGCGGGTGCGCACGCCGCTGGCCTCGACCAGCGCTGCGATATCGTCGGCGCCTACGGCCCAGGCGCCCTGCCAGCTGCCCAGCGATCCGTCACCATGGGTCAGCGCCAGCAAGGGCGGAACCAGCATCGCGAGTATCGCTTCGATCGCTTCGGGCGGGTCGCGCCGCGTGGCCCGGTAGCAGGCGCCGAGCTGGGTCAGCGCGGTGATCGCCTCGATCTGCGCCAGAGGACTGCGCGACAGCACCCCGCCGTCATCGCCGACGAGCTCGCCCAGCGACTTGATCAGGCCGGCTTCCCCGTAGAGACGGCGCGGCTTGCCGTCGGGCAGCAGCAGGCCCGCGGCGATGATCGCGCACCAGGCACTGGCTTCGGCCAGTCCGTCTTCCGCGCGATGGACGTTGCGGTCCAGCCAGCGTGCCTGTTCGGTGATCGCGTTCAGTGTACGGCTGCGCAGCGCCCGGTCGTTTCCTGACAGGATGAGCGGTGCATAGACCAGCCAGTTGAGCAGTCGCGACGCCGTGTGTCCCACGGTCCAGACGGCGGCCTTTTTCGGGCGGGAAGGTGTCTTGGAATTGACCTGCAGCCATGCCGACAGGATCCGCTCGGCAACCTGCGCGCCCTGCTCACGCGGTCCGCATGCGTTGAGATCGGCCAGCCATGAAAAGCTGTGCACCATGCGCTCCACGGGCGGCGACATGCGCGCGGCGCCAT
>CAYPFE010000494.1:0-2582 GCA_964409895.1 uncultured Novosphingobium sp. | reverse complement strand
CTCAATCCGCCGTGCCGAAGTGTTTCGCTTTCACCGTCCAGGTCGCCGCATCGCAGCCTTCGCAGACCGTTGTCGTCAACGTGTGTGCCGCCTCACGGTCCTTGTCCAGGGTCGCGCGGAACCAGAGCAGGCCCATTTCCGCCGCATCGCGCAGCGAGCCAGCATCGGTCGACACCTTGGGGTGATCGAATGCGTTGCGATAAACGACCACGCCGGGCGTGCCTTCCGGCTGGAGAGAATAATCGAGGTCGGACGCGGCGCGGGCGATGTCCTCGGGGCCGCCGACGATCCAGATTGCCGGCACCATGACCTTGTTCATCACCGGCTCGACAACTTCGCGGCCCGCGCCGGGGCCGATAGAGGAGCCTGAAAGTACGTAGACCGACTTAACGCGCGGTTCGGTGGCAGCAAGATTCAGCGAGCTGATGCCGCCGCAACTGTTCCCCGCCGCGACCACCCGGCTGGTGTCGAGCTTGCCCTGCCACGTTCCATCCTCAGCTGCATTTTCGGCGAAGGCCCAGTCAATCGCTGTGCGCTGGGCATCGGTGGCGTCTTTCGCCTGCACGCCTGCCAGTTCGCGCATGCGGGCCCGTGCCTCGGGCGAAAGCTCTGCAGGCAGCGATGCAGCCTGACCGCCGGCGCCTGCCGCAGAGCGCATACGGGCCATGGCCGCCATGTCCATCGTCCAGTTCTCGTCATGGATCGTCACCACGACATAGCCCGCACCTGCCCAGCGCTCGAACAGGTTGGACCACGTGGTGTCACGCTTGACGCAGCCGCCATTGGCCCAGACGATCACCGGAGCAGGCTCGTTCCGGCTGTCGAGATCGGTGGGGCGGTAGATGTTGTAGCCCGGGAGGTTTTCTGCGGTTTCCTTGGTAAAGGAGGCCGTTTCGGCATGCACGGGGCTCGCTGGAGACAAGGCTGCCAGTGCCAGGGCGATGGGAGTGCAGCGGATGGAATTTCGGTTCATGTGCGTCATCATCCCATCTCCGCAAATCCGCCGTAACGGCCCCGGTGGAACAGCATCGGGTCATCGTCGCGGGTCGCTTCCATGGCCAGCACTTCGCCGAGCACGAACCAGTGATCGCCCGCCTCGGTTACCGAGTGGATGCGGCATTCGATGCAGGCGATGGAATCGGCGATCACCGGCAGGCGGTTGGCGGACAGCGCAAAGTCGACGCCCGCGAATTTCTCCGGTCCCTTGGCCGCCATCTGGCGGCAGACCTGCTGCTGGTCGCTGGCAAGCACGTTGACGCAAAAGTGACCTGCCTGTTCGATCTCCGGCCAGGTCGACGAGCGCTTGTCGGGAAGGAAGCCGACCAGCGGCGGATCGAGCGAGACCGAGGTAAAGGTGCCGACGACCAGCGCTGCGGGGTTGTCCTCGCCATCTAGCGCGGTGATGACGCAGACGCCTGTTGGGTAACTGCCTAGTACCTGCCGGAAATGCTGCGGGTCTATGCTCACCTGGCTCACTTGCGATTTCTCCCCACCGTTCACCTCATTCGCCTGCACCAGAGGGCGCCTGGTTGCAAGGGGGAGCGGGAAGCCTGCGGCGCGAGACTGGCGGAATCAGGCAAGATTGCCTATCCAATGAGCAATATGAATCCTCTTGCCTGTGCGGGTGTGAAAGTGCAGGGGACCGAACGGAGCTGGATTGCTTGAGGCTTTCCGGCCGCGTTGCCACCTGCGCAGCGCCCGGCCGCCTCGCAACATCTAAGGGAAAACGTGACATGGCCACCATCGAAGATATCGCCGAAACCTCCGTCGCCGACGAAGTCGCCGCACTCGTCGTCCGCAGCCGCGCGGCGCAGGCCCAGATCGAAAACGCTACGCAGGAGCAGGTGGACCTGTGGATCCGCGGCATGGTCTATGCCGTCGCGCGCGAAGACACCGCCGAGATGATCGCACAGCACACCGTCGATGAGACCCAGCTCGGTAATTACGACGGGAAGTACCTCAAGATCTTCCGCAAGACCCGCGCCGCGCTGATGGACATCATCGACGACAAGTCGGTCGGGATCATCGAGGAAGACCCTGAGCGCAACATCGTCAAGATCGCCAAGCCCGTGGGTGTGATCGGCGCGCTATCGCCCTCCACCAATCCCGAGGCGACGCCCGTCATCAAGTCGATCAGCGCGGTCAAGGGCCGTAACTCGATCATTGTTTGCCCGCATCCACGCGCCAAGATTACCAACAAGATCATCTGCGACAAGATGCGCGAGGCGCTGGTCAAGCTCGGCGCTCCGGCCGATCTCGTGATCGCCATCGAGCAGCCCTCGGTCGAGAAGACCAACGAGGTGATGAAGCAGTGCGACCGCGTGTTGGCGACCGGCGGCGGGCCGATGGTGAAGGCGGCCTACAGCTCGGGCACCCCGGCGCTCGGCGTCGGCGTCGGCAATGCGGTGATCACGGTGGACGACACCGCCGATCTTGACGATGCCGCCGACAAGATCCGCACGTCGAAGACTCTCGACCTCGCCGCCTCCTGTTCCTCGGACAACAGCGTCATCCTGCTCGATGCGATCTATGACGAGATGCTCGAAAAGCTCGTCCATCAGGGCGGCTATATCGTCAGCGAC
>CAYPFE010000493.1:0-2587 GCA_964409895.1 uncultured Novosphingobium sp. | reverse complement strand
GACTCCTTGCGTCAGACTCTACCAAAAAGCGGTCACATTTCAGGGGAGCACGTCATGTCCTATCAGTAGACTAAGATAGGTGGTCAGAAGAAACAGCGCCAACGCACTCCAACTGAAAAGTGGGATGGCGAAGAAAAGCGTGGCAAGCAGCATGCTGCCGTTCCAAAGTGCCTTAGGCGGATCAATGACAGCTCTGCCGGTCGAAGGACAGGCATTCTCGCCAGTGATTCGCAGCACTGGTTTCATCATTTGAGGCAACCTCCGGCGGTAGGTTAGCTGCAAATATCCAATGTCCGCAATTAGCGTCGTGAGAGGAATAGCAGCTTATCGGACGCAGGCGCTGCAAAGCTGACGGTTGCGCAGTCCCCATCGACCCGCATTTTCCTACTTGCGTGGCGATGTGCCATAAGCTGCGCCGGATGAGGCCCGGCAGTGCATGGCCGGGGCGGGACAAGGTGACAGATGGGATTGCACAAGGTGACACGTCCGCATCGCAAGGTGACACATCGGGTGTGCAAGGTGACACTTTTGCCGCGCAAGGTGGCATGTCGCGCGGGGCAAAGGTCACATTCTCATAGCAATGCGATGCCTCTAAATTCCATTTTATGTACGTCCTATCAAACAGTTATGGGCCATGAGCGTTTCGCCAACCGCCGAGTTTCGTTCCCCCTCCCGCGACAACTTCAATCCAACGCGCCATGAGTGACACCATCGTCCCCGATAGCCAGCATCGCGGGCTTGTCGCCGCCCTGCCACAGCCGATTCGCGACTACGCGCTGCTGGCCCGGTTCGACCGGCCGATCGGCTGGTGGCTGCTGTTCTGGCCGTGTGCCTGGGGCGTGCTGCTGGCGGGCGGGGAAAAGCGCTGGGAGCTGATCCTGTGGCTGCTCGCCGGCTCCATCGCCATGCGCTCGGCGGGCTGCGTATATAATGACATCGTCGATGCCGATCTTGACGCCCGCGTGGCGCGCACCGCAGCGAGGCCCGTCGCTAGCGGAGCGGTGAGCAAGCTGGCGGCATGGGTGTGGCTCTTCGCGCTGTGCCTGATCGGTCTCGTCGTGCTGTTGCAGCTGCGTTGGCAAGCGCAGGCCGTGGCACTGGCAAGCCTGGCGCTGGTCGCGGCCTATCCCTTCATGAAGCGGATCACCTGGTGGCCGCAGGCCTGGCTGGGGCTGGTGTTCAGCTGGGGCGCGCTGGTCGGCTGGGTCGAGGTCCGCGGCGATTTCCTGACGGCCATGACCGCGCTTTATGCGGGGTCGATCTGCTGGGTGATCGGCTACGACACGATCTACGCGCTGCAGGACCGCGAGGACGATGCGCTGGTCGGCATCCGTTCCAGCGCGCTGCGGCTGGGCGGCAAGGTGCGCATCGGCGTGGCCGCATTCTACACCGCTGCGGTGGCCGCATGGGCGGTCGCCTTCTGGCTATTGCGGGAGAACTGGCTGGCGCTGGCCGCACTCGCGCCGATGGCCGTCCACCTCGGCTGGCAGGTCGCCACGCTCGATCCCGAGGACGGCGGCAACGCGCTGTCCCGCTTCCGCTCCAACCGCTTCGCCGGCCTGTTGATGGCGCTCGCCTGCTGGGTCGCCGGGAATGCAGGTTCGGGCTAGGACACCGCCTCATGTGCAATCTCTACCGCATGACCCGCTCGGTCGACGAGATCGCCCATCTGTTCGACGCCGAGGCCGAACGCGGCGCCAATTTCGCCGAGGAGCTCTATCCCGGCTATCCCGGCCTAGTCGTCGCCGAGGGCAAGGCGCGGGCGATGAACTGGGGCTTCCCGCTGGTGCTGACAGGCAGGCAGGGCCAGAAACTGAAGCCCAAGCCCGTCACCAATGCGCGCGAGGACAAGCTCACAACGCGCTTCTGGAAGGACAGTTTCGAGCACCGCCGCTGCCTGGTGCCGGTGAGCGCCTGGGCGGAGGCGGAGGGGAAGAAGGGCCAGATGACCCGCACCTGGTATTCGCTGCCCGGCGGAGAACCCTTCGCGGTCGCTGGTCTGTGGCGGCCAACCGACGAGTGGGGCGATGCCTATACGCTGGTGATGGTCGACGGGCACCCGCAAATGGCGGACGTGCATGACCGCATGCCGCTGATCCTGGCGCGTGAGGACTGGCAGGCATGGACTGGCGGGCCTGTCGATACGGCAATGGCCATGTGCCGCACCTGGCCGGGTGAGCTGGAGGTTGATCGTACGACGGAACGCTGGGCAGGCGGCGGCAAGGTGGCGGTGCAGGACAGGTTGATCTGAACGTCCACCCATGTACTTAACCTTGGCTGTGGAAAAACTGTTCACAAAATGGCATGAAGGTCTCCGAAAGCTGAATCTCACTTTCACTTGAGATTCGCAAGATGGCATGGCGGGGATGCGATGGGCAGCAATGAACTGGTTCCGATAGGTGTGATGGCGAAGCGGACGGGGCTCGCCGTGTCCGCGATCCGGTTTTACGAGGACAAGGGCCTGATCCGGTCCGAGCGGACCTCGGGAAACCAGCGGCGGTTCAGGAGGTCGGATATCCGGCGGCTCAGTTTCATCGTCATCGCCCAGCGGCTGGGGCTCAGCCTGCCGGAGATCGAGGACAAGATG
>CAYPFE010000492.1:0-2590 GCA_964409895.1 uncultured Novosphingobium sp. | reverse complement strand
CCAATCCACTGTAACGCTCGGCTCCATCCACGCGGAAATTGTTGTTGTAATGTAGTAAGAGTCCTTATTTTCTGATATCGAAATAATGCCGTCAGCACCAGCGAGATGGTTTATATCTTTAATTTGGAATAGTTCTCTTTCAGACCAATTCACTCTTCTGCCGTCAAAGCCGTAAAATTCGACGGTCGTGGATGCCCCTGTTTCCGAATTTTGACAAAAGTTGACTTCATTCTGCAATATGTTGAGCAATCCCTCTGGCGCATCCTGTGCAGAAGCAGGATACGCAGAAAGACCAGCCAATACGACACAGGATGCTGTAATAATAATCCTCTTCATCCGCATTCCCCTTGCATTGTGATTTGAAAAGCAGATGGGCGTAGCCATAACGACGCTCTCACTCTCGACTGAACATAGCAATCCGAATTAGTAAGGCGCTGAAAGGTTCTGGCTACACTTTTTATATCTTCCGCCCGAAGCCATCTCATGACCGCTCCATATAAGAATCTTATCAGAGCCTACAGTCATACTCATTTGAGCGTCACCCTCATAGCCTTCACCATACCCACAGTAGAAAGCTCCGCTAAACTCACTCCCTATAATGTTCCCGGCGCCACTTGTGTTGCACGTCCAGCCGGCACCGCTGACAGCGCCTTCGCTTATCCAGATAGCAGTCTCTGACATCCCACCTGAGGGCGTGCATGTATCACTGACCGGAACCCAGTTGCCAATTAAGGTCTCTCGAGGTGGCTCAACAACTGGCTCTGACGAAGAATCGTTAGCCGGCACCTCTTCGGTCGGCACAGCAGATGCTGCCGCCACAGCGGGTGCTTCTGATGGCTCAGGCTTGTCAGATGGATCATTTGAGCCACAAGCCGTAATAAGCGCCACCAACGGCAGGGCAAAATGCATCTTATGCATGCGGGTTCCTCCCTCAAAAAACGCATCTAATTTTTGAAATTGTCACTTCCGAAACCGTTACGCAAGCAGGAATGCAAGAAGAAAACCTAGAGCCAGATTCACGACATAGAAAATGCACCTGCATTAACGGTGTCACCGTCAGTTTAGCGCCAACTTGCTTTCTGGCTGGTCGCCTTTCGTTCGCAAAACCCTCGATGCAAAAAATCTGTCGCACCAAAAACCACGCTGGAAAAGTCGCCTGTTCCGATCTGAACAGCCCCAGCCGATCGCTCTCGTTTCTCGATAGAAGTGAGATTCCTGCTCATTCCCCAAACGAATGCAGGTTCTGAACCTGCTCTTCCGACAGCGCCATGCCCTTGAGATAGAACCGCTCCAACTGATCGACCGATGTGCCAGCGTTCTTCGCCAGCCAGTAGATATTCACCTTACCCTTGCTCTTCTTGAGACGGAGCTGGAGCGCAAAATGGCGCAAAGAGTAAAGTGAGCGAGGGCGACCGAAGCTGTCCTTCTGTAAGTTTGCCACAGCCAGAATGTGCTTGAAGTACCGGCGCGCCATCGATGCTGCCGTCACCACACTTCCATACATCGGGAACAGCACTCTTTCTGTTGGTTGCCACTCTGGATGCAGTTCCAACAGCTTTTGATAGAAGTCTACCGCATCCGGCATAGTTGTGACTTCACGCATGCCTGTCTTGCCATTCGCGGTGATGAGCAAACAACGAGGCTTATCCTGCATCGTCACATCGCAGTGCCGGATAGCGAATATCTCGCTTTCAGTCGGACGCATGAACGTGTGAACCAGCATTACGATGAGATAATACATGTCCCAAGGCACAGGCGTGTTTCGCACCAGATCACCGCGCTCAATACACTCACGAGTAACCTTGAGCAGATGCTTGTATTCAGCCTCAGTGAACGATGTGCGCGGGTTGTCCTTCACACGGTTCTTGGGCATCGGCGGCAGGCTATCAATCAGCCCATCCTCGTATGCCAGCGTCAGTACCTTGCGAATAACCATGCCATGCTTGGCTTTGGTCGAGGCAGCTAAGGGCGTGTCACGCTTCTCGTCGACCTTCTGAAAATACTCTCGCACCATGCCAGCAGTGATCTTGCTCACATCGTAGCGCCCAAAATGCTCCAGAACGCCGATACGCTTCTCTTTACTGCCGTTGCGGACCTGTGGAGCCAAGATCGCCCGCGTGTCCGTGTAGAACCGCTTTCCCCGCATTCGAGCAGCCATCGCCTTCTCGTGCGCTAGGAGTTTATCGGCGTAGTGCTGGAACGAGGTATCTGGCGAGACTGCAACCGCTTGGCTCTTCTTGCCGCGATGCTCGTCCAAGAGTTCCTCTGCGACCTCTTTCGCTGTCAGCCGCGCCTTCTCCTTTGAAGATCGGACGATGTAGCGTTTGCGGAGGTTGTCGTAGATGCGGACATGCCAAAAAGGCGAGTTTCCAGTGCGGTAGATGCTCAGTCCGCGCCGCAGATGGACGATATCCGTCTTTTTGTTAGGAGATTCAGACAGATGACAATCTCACACTAGGATTTTGTCTAACACTGTCTAAGTTTTATCACGAGAAATCGAGGTACGCAAACTTGCGTCTAAACCACTGACTTTCTTGTGAAAGGTGGTAGCGGAGGAGGGACTCGAACCCCCGACACGCGGATTATGATT
>CAYPFE010000491.1:0-2595 GCA_964409895.1 uncultured Novosphingobium sp. | reverse complement strand
CTTGCGGCATCGCCGTCTCGGGAACCGACGGCACCGGCGGCATGGCGGCGGGCGCGTCTGCCCTGAGCCAGCCGATCTGCGCTGCGATCCGTTCCTGCGTCCAGCGGCCGGAAGGACTGGCGATGCGGCGCTGTTCGTGCGGGTCGGCCCAGATGGCGATGGTCTCGCCATGGACCGAATAGACCTCGCCTGTGATGCCCTGCGCCGCGTCCGACAGCAGGAAGGCGGCCATCGGCGCGATGTCGTCCGGGCTCCAGGTGATCGGCAGCTGCGAGGCCTTGGTCATGCGGGTATCGGCGATCGGCGCGATGACATTGGCGCGCACGCCATGCTCGATACCCGCCATCGCCACGCTCTTGGTGAGGCCGACGATGCCGGCCTTCGCCGCGCGGTAGGGCGTGCGGTTGGGATCGCCCATGACGTAGCCCGAGCTTATGCCGATCAGCGAGCCGCCGGTGCCCTGCTTCACCAACCGCGTCAGAACTCCGTGATACATCAGGAAGTGGCCCTTCAGATGGCTGGCGATGACCGCATCGAAATCGGCCTCGGTGAGTTCGAGGAACGGACGGTGGCGCAATACGCCGGCGCAATTGACCAGACCGTCGATGCGGCCCCACTCGGTAAGCGCCGCCGCGATGATCGCATCTGCTCCTTCCTTCCTTGCGACATTGCCAGCGACCCCGATCGCCTCGCCGCCGGAGTCGCGGATGGCGACGGCAGACGCCTCGGCCACGGAAGGGTCGGGCGACGAACCGTCCATCGCCAGACCGAAATCTGCGACAACCACGCGCGCGCCCTCTGCGGCGCAGCCGCGGGCGATTCCCTGGCCGATCCCGCGCCCCGCCCCGGTGATGATGACGACCTTGCCGTCCAGTACTCCTGCCATGCCTCGCGCGCTCCATCGATATCGAGCACCCATGATGGGCCGACCTCGCCACCGATGGCAAGAGCAGCCTTGCGCCCTGACCGTTTCCGCCTCAACATTGCCATCGAACCGCGTAGGGAGAATATCGATGGCATTCACCGGTCCGATGGAAGACCGGCTCGCAATCCGCGAGCTCTACGACACCTATGCCGATGGCGGCAGCCGGGGCTGTCGAGACACCTGGCTGGGCTGCTATGCCGAGGACTCCCGCTGGGCATCGCACCTGTTCGACCTCCAGGGCATCGAGGCGATCGGCGCGACCTTCGATGCGATCATGACCGGCGTGCGCTACACCAAGGTGTTCACCCAGATCGGCACGATGGAGATCGACGGCGATACCGCGAGAGTGCGGATGCGCCAGGACGAATGCGTCTATTACGAGGACGGGCGCACCTACGACCTGCTCGGCTGGTACGACGACGTTCTGGTCAAACGCGACGGGCGCTGGCTGTTCAAGGACCGCACCTACAATGTCGAGCGCGAAGTGCCGCCGGAATAGCGGCTTTACCCTTCCAGCGTGAAGCCGATCTTCAGCGTCACCTGATGGTGGACGGTATCGCCATGGGGTTCGACATAGCCGCGCTGTGCCACCACTTCGAACCAGCGGATGTTGCGCAGCGATTCCTTGGCGCGCTTTAACGCGACCTTGATCGCGGCATCGTGGCCCTCGGTAGACGTGCCGACGATTTCGGTGAGCTTGTAGACATGTTCGGACATGGCGCCCTCCTTTCAGGATGGGCCAAGCATAGGCCCGGATCGCGAGATTGTTGAGCTTGTTTCACAGCTTTATCGATGGCATCACCTACACATGGCTTACACCGGACCTCTCGAAGACCGCATCGCGATCCGCGAATTGCACGAAACCTATGCCGACGCTGGCTTTCGCGGCGACATGCAACAGTGGCTGGACTGCTTCATCGACGACTGCACCTGGGTGACGCCCTATGGCGAAATGAAGGGCAAGGAGCAGTTCAAGGCGACCTGGGACCAGATCTTCGGCAACCTTGCTGCACTCGGCTTCTTCACGGTGATGGGCGCGATCGAGGTCGATGGCGACAGTGCCACCGACCGCGCCTATATCCGCGAGGTGTTCAACGCCAAGGACGGTTCGATCCAGAAGCTGGTCGGCAGCTATACCGACCAGCTGGTGCGCGAGAACGGCGCCTGGAAATTCAAGCGGCGCGAATATGCGGTGCTGATCAGCGAGGGCGGCGGCACCGTCCCTGAGTGAGAGACCCGAGATGATCGAAGTGAAGGAACTCACCGACAGCACCGCGCTGATCGGCAACCCCGCCGCTCTCAAGCAGCGCTACGACGAGGACGGGGTGCTGTTCCTGCGCGGACTGATCGACCGTGAGCTGCTCGGCTGGGCGCAGGAGAAATACCGCGAAGCGCTCGCCGCCGAGGAACTGATCGATCCGGCAGTCAACGCTCCGGTGTGGACCGGGCGCAAGACCGACACCTGGCGGCCATGCGATGCGATCGGCACCGAGGTCTGGCACGAGGTCGTCAAGCAACCCGGCCTCAACAACGTGCTCCGTGCCATCTTCGAGGCCGATCCGGTGTGGATTCCGATCGCCGCGCACCGCTCGGCCTTGCCGACCGGGCCGCTAAAGCCTGACCAGGACATCTTCGCCGGCCGTCATCAGGACAGCTTCTACAACGAGGGC
>CAYPFE010000490.1:0-2608 GCA_964409895.1 uncultured Novosphingobium sp. | reverse complement strand
CGCAAGCAGGGCGTAGCGGCCCGGCCCCAGGCCTTCGCTGAGCATCGCGCGGACGTCAGCGGTCTGCATCGGCGGCAGCCCGCCGTCGAAGATGGGAGCGGCTCCTCGGCGAGTGAGCGTGTCTTCGAGCCCATGGCCGGGTCGTCCGGCGATGACCCACAGGGTGCCGGGCATGTTCAGCGACATCAGCAGCTCGGTCAGCCCGGGATCGGCGGCAACTACCTCATCAAGGCCGTCGACAAAGACCCAGAACGGAGGCCGCGGCGCGCGGGGATGCGCGGCCTCGAGCCCGGCGATGGCGCTGAGCCGATTCCGGACATCGTCCTCGAGACTCTGGCCGTCGCTGCTCTCGATCGTCGGGGCTTCCGTGACCACCCGCAGCGGCTCCCAGGCCCACAGGGCCTCCTGGAGCAGGCGCAGGAACGCATCCCGAGAGTTCCGCGCATCGCCGCCTCGGAACCGGTGCACGAACAGCCCCCGGTGCTTGGGGTTCTCATAGGAAGCCGCGAGCGCGGCGAGCAGCATCGACTTGCCGATACCCGGGCCACCCCCGATCCAGCCCACACGGACCGCCTGAGGCTCGTGCGGTCGGACGGCCTTGAGCCACGTCTTCGCGGTCTTCAGCTCCGCCTGCCGACCGACGAGTTCCTCGGCGCGCACTCGACTCTCCCGCAAGAAGTCGTCCCAGGCGAACTCCGTGGCGCCGGCGCGGCCTGGCGCAGCGCGTGCCTGATCGAGTCGGAACAGCGCACGAAAGGCCTCCACATCGAGGCGCTCGGCGTGGGCATCGTCCCGTCCGAGCGGCGTGTATGACAGGCGGTCCGCGCTGCTGCGGGTGTACACCTGCGGCGCGGCACCGCCTGGTCTGGCCAGCAGCTCGCCGTCCGGACCGACCACATGCACGGGCCCGTGGTGCGCCAACGGCTCCAGGGCGATGGCGAGGCCGTCCCGCACGAGCCACGCTCCCGTGGTCCCTTGCGGCAGTGCGGGCGCTGGCCCGGCGGGGTCGGTCCCAGACAGCCGTTTCCCCTCGGCGACGACCAAGGTCGTACCCAGTACATCTCGCGAGGCGCGGAGCAGGTCCACGAGCGTGGGCAGGTGCAGGTCCACCAGCGCCGCAGCCCGCGAGCGCGACAGGCCGCCTCCGTGAGCCAGCTGATTGCGGAGCACCAGGAGGGAAGACTCCAGGGTACCGCCCCTGCGTTCGGTCGCAAAGGCGGCAGGCAGCGCAGAAGAGGCCCACCCGAAGAGGTCGTCGGTCACGACCGTCTGCGCGGGCCCGTTGTCCGTGAGCGCGGTCAGGATGGCCAGCCAACGACCCAGGGTCGGCCGCTCGATGTGCTCCGCAATCGCCACGGCCGCCGGCTCCGGGAGTGCGCCATCATTGGCGTGGACCACCTCCGCCAGGGCCAGCGCCACGGTCCACCGCACCACCAGCTCTGCGGTGTCCACGAGCCAGTGCAGTCGAACGCGCGGGTGGTCCTCCTCACAGAGCGCAGCCCACGGGTGTGCCAGGTACGTGGGCAGGGTGTCTGCATCGAGACCACCCGGCCACGAGAGCGATGGCGTGCCCGCAGTCTCCCGTGCCTTCCCTGTGACGGTCGCCCAGATGTCCCAGAAGGTCGACACGGGCAATCGACCCTGGCGGACCAGTTCCAGCTGGGCGGCGACCAGCGCCTTCTTGTCCGGCGGGAGGCCATCGAGGGCGTGTTCGAGGTCGGGCATCGTGCGGCTCTCCACGGTCTGTCGGCGAGTGTGGCACGTCCGACCTGGGTACGGCGAAGGAGGCGTGACACCGCGGGGGCGAGCACCTCGTCGGTCACCACTGACTTGCGCGCAAACACTCGGGCCATCGGCCCCTCACCCCACCCGAAGCGCCACCACCTCGCCCGCGGGAATCACTCCGAGCCCGGCCTTCTCCACAGCGGCACGCCGGTCTGCCTCGCTCACTGTCCGGTAGTGCTTGAGCATCACCTCGGGGCTGTGGCCGGTGATGGCGGCGGCAGTCCCTACGTCCACACCTGCACGGGCCATGGCGTCTACTGCAGCCCGCCGAAGGCCATAGGGTGTGAAGCGCGGCACCCCTGCGGCCTCGCATGCCAGCCGCAGGGCATGGGGCCCGAGGTAGCTGTCGAAGGTACGGGCAGCGCAGTCGACTACGCGGTCTCCTGGCTGCACTGCGGGAGTGCGAGCCTCCACGAGCAGCCGTGTCATGTCCGGCGACAGCGGCACCGTCCGTGGACCCGTCTTCCCTGCCAGTACGACCGTGCGCCGCGACAGATCGACACGTCCCCAGGTGAGGTCCCGCACCTCGCCAGGCCGGCCACCTGTCGCGAACAGCAGCGCCACCGCCAGGTGGGCCCATCCATCCAGTTCCCCGAGCACCGCCAGCACATCGGGTGCAGACGGGGTGTAGCGGTTCCGGACCGGCGACACGTCCACGCGGACGCTCGGTAGCGAAACGGCGGGCAGTCCAGCGAGGTCGATGTACCACCGCCATGCCGTACGGAGGACCGAGAGTTCCTGCTTCACGGTCCGCGATGCTCCACCCTCCGCAAGGCGGTGGTCCCGGTATCGCTCGAGGTCGACCCGGCGCAGCCGCTGGAGA
>CAYPFE010000489.1:0-2615 GCA_964409895.1 uncultured Novosphingobium sp. | reverse complement strand
TCAGGAGATTTTCGAGAAATCCAAGATGCTCATCGGTCCGCTCGCGCAATTGCGCCTGCTTGCTTACGAGCTGATTTTCAAAATCGGACAGCAGGCCGCGCGATGAATCGAGGCTTGCAGCCAATTCTGAGCCTTGGCGTTCTGCATTTCCTAGCGCGGCGATCAGTTCGCCAGCGCGATTCTCAATCTCCGTTAGAGCCGTCAACGACTGCCCAATTGTTGCTGGCAAGACATTCCCGGCTTGTTCGGCGCTGCGTTGGAGCAGCTCGAACAGGCGTATCCCTGACTCGGTCAGACTTCCCAGCTGCGTCTCTGTCTCACTGAGCCGGCTTTTTGCCTCGGCCATCTGCGCCGCAATTTGCGAATGTGCCGAGCGTCCTGCATTGGCAATATTATTGGTTACGTCCTTGGCTGAACTTGCAATGACTGGAAGTTGGCCACGGAGCTTTTCCATGTTGTCGAGCGCGGCGGTACTCACGCGTCCGATATTTTCCACCCTGTCGCCATTTTCCTCCACCAGCGTTTGGAGTCGATCGGCACTTGCACTGAGGCGATCACTGGCAATCCTGCCGAGTGATTCCAGATCGCGAGATTGCGCTGCAACAAATTCGCGCGCCAACGACAGCTCTCGGTTGACCGTGAGCAAGCGCGCCTCGAGCAGAGCCGACTCGTCGGACAATTGCCGCGCTACCGTACCAAATCGAGTGGCTTCGCGTGTGCTTGAGCGCATTGCGATGAGCCATACGACGCTTACCAGCACCACAGGCAGGCACCATCCTGCGATCAAAGGAGGCCATTCCGCCGGATTCAGGCCCGCGCTCAGGGCCGCCCTGTTGGCCCAAAGATAAAAACCTGTCCATGCGGCTACAACGAGCAGTGCCAACATCCCGGGTAGGAGAGCGGAAGAGCGGCTACCCCGATCCTCAGCAAACTCGCTTTCAGAGCCTTCCAGCCATGCGCCGAGTTCGAGAGGGGGCTCTTCATCCGACCCCGTCCTGATCTGCGCAGCTGCTGTTTCGCCGCCAAATTCTTCAGTCTCCTCGCTGACCGAAGAGCCGAATGCGATGATGCGTGAACCCCCACTCATGGAACCAAGAATAGCATAAACCGGCCAACGGCGGCAATAAACCATTGGTTAACCGTGATTCGAGTAGATTTCCGATCCATGGCCTATGATTCCGGGAGCCTTGACGCCACGCTATCCGCCGCAGCCGGGGACGATCCCGAAATCCTGCGAGAATTGCGCAATGCGTTCTTTGAAAGTGTTTCCCGGCAAGTTGATCTGCTGGAACGCAGCCGTTGTGACGGCAATTGGCAGATTGCCGCAATGCGCCTCAAGGGGCTAGCAGCCAGTTTCCATGCTGGAGAACTTCTGGTGCTTGCCGACGATGCACTCGCCGCCGCTCCAGGTGAGCCGACGGTTGTTCGCGAACTCAAGCGATTTGTGGAATCCTTTTCCACCCAGTAAGTCCTCACGCGCTTGGCAGTAGCGTAATGGCACCCTAAGACCCTGCGTGTCGCTGCGAGGGAGAGGCACGCTGCGCATTGCCCTGCTGGACATTACAGAACCTGTCGACGCCGCTCTGCCACTGCGGCGGGGCTTTGTTCGCGTCGGCGGCAGGCCACTGGCGCAACACCAACTCGATATTGCCATCGTTGCACGCTGCGAACGGATCATTTGTCTTGTGCGTTCCCTCGACCCCGGGGTCATTGCGCTTCAGCATCGGGCGGAAGCGCTGGGCATCCTGTTCAATACCGTTATAGCACTGCGCGACCTTTCTGCATTGGTCTCCGCTCAAGACGACATCATTGTGTTTCATGGAGGGCTCCTTGCCGATCCAGCTAGCGCAGTAGAACTTATCGAACAGGGAGCGGGTGTGTTCGTACAACCGGTCCAAACAGGATTGGCAGCCGGATTCGAACGGATCGACATCAACTACGCGACCGCGGGTCTATTGCGGATACCCGGCAGGTTGATCGAAACGCTGATGCAGATGTCGCCAGATTGTGACGTACCATCAACCTTGACGCGCGTCGCTCTCCAGGCTCGCATTGAAACGCGCGAGGTGCCGGCGTCCGTGCGAAGTGGCATGGGTTGGCACATGATAACGAGCGAACTTCAGGCCCACTCCATCGAACCTGACTGGATCGCCAAGAGGCTTGGCCGTTTCAGCCAGTCTGGGCCTGCAAAGAAGATCGCCCGTGCCGGTGTTTCCGCATTCGGCCCATCCTTGCTGCATGCCGGCAACGCGTCAACGACATTGGCATCAATAGCCATTGCCCTGCTTGCAATGGCGGTTGCTGCCGCGTGGTTTAACCTGGCAACCGGCGCTTTCCTGATCTGTGCACTTGCATGGCTGGCGCTTAGCGGTGCCTCAACGCTCAAACGGCTCGAAGCACCTGTGATCGAGACCGAAACGGGAATTCCAAACAGCTTTGCCGCGCTGGACTGGCTTTTCGATGGAATCCTAGTCCTCCTCATCCACTGGGCCGCACCACCGATAGCTGGCACAAACTTGATCTTGTCACTGGCACTCCCGATGACGAGCCTGCTGCTTCTCAGGATCTATTGCAGAATTCCCACGATACCGGGCGTAGGCCTTCTCGGTGATCGG
>CAYPFE010000488.1:0-2622 GCA_964409895.1 uncultured Novosphingobium sp. | reverse complement strand
CGTAGAGCTTGCCCTGCCAGCGGTCACGCATCCAGGCAAGGTCTTCCCAGTGCAGGTCCGCCTGCATGTAGCGCGACTGTGCCTCCGCCGAGGCGGCTGCCTCGTCGGCTGCGCGGAACAGTGCGGCACCGGGACGTGGCGGCAGGGCCGCATCCGGTTCGTAGTAATGCGGGGCGGACAGCCGGCGGTGGCGCATCGCGTTCCACAACCACACCGGATGGGCGAGCATGTTGAGCGCGCGGCCGGGCGTCATCGTCCAGGGCTGGGTCATGCCGGAAGTGCGCTCGCCCTCGCGGTTGCCGACAACGGGCACGTCGACCGTCACGAACAGCGCGGTGTATCCCGCAGCCTGCGCCCGATCGAGCAGTTCGCCGACCTTGCCGCGATGCGAGAAGGGATAGAGCTGGAACCAGTGGTTTTCCTGAGTGGCTTCCGCCACCTCCTCCAGCGTATAGCTCGACGCGGTTCCGTGGACGAGCCGCGTTCCCATCGCCTCGGCGGCGCGCGATGTCGCGATCTCCGCGGTCCAGTGGCTGAGACCGGCTGCCCCGGTCGGCGCCAGCGCCAGCGGCATGGACAGCGTCTCACCCGCAATCACGGCAGACAGGTCCGGATTGTCGATGCCAGTCAGGCTCTTCTGGCGCAGCCGCCAGCGGCGGAACCCGGCCATATTGGCTTCCATCGTAACGAGATCGTCCGCACCGCCATCGACATAGGCCCAAGGCAGGTCAGGCAGCTTGCTGCGCGCGATCTGCCGCCACGCCTCGACACTCACCGGCGGAGCGGGATCTTTCCAGCGAAGCTTAAACGCCATCCCCCCTACCCCGCCGGCAGCAGCTTGCCGGGGTTGAGGATATTGTTGGGGTCGATCACCTGCTTGATCTTCCGCATCAGCGCGAGTTCACTGTCCGAACGCGTCCAGCCGATCCATAGCATGCGATCCATGCCGATGCCGTGTTCCGCCGAAATCGAGCCTCCCAGATCGCGAATGACACCAAACACAGCGTCGTTGCAGCGGCGCTTGATGTCCTCGTCGAGCCTGCCGAGGCTGACCGTCGCGTGGAGATTGCCGTCACCGGCGTGTCCGTAATAGAGGATCCGCACTTCCGGATAGGCCTCCTTCAGCGACGCGGTCGCCGCGTCGACGAAGGCTGGCATGTCGGCAATCGCCATGCTGACATCGTAGGAGATGAAAGGCTGGAACTGGCCGAGACCGGGCAGGAGGTCGTCGCGCAAGGCCCATAGCCCGTCGCGCTCGCGGCCGGACTGGGCGATCACCGCATCCGCGATCACGCCTTCCTCCAGCAATCCTGTGAGAGAGCGGGCGAACAGATCGGTGTCGAGCTCCTCATTGCCGCCCATCGCCTCGACCAGCGCGTAGATCGCGTGACCGGTCGCCATCGGCCGCGACCACTTTTCAAGATGCGCGTTGGACATGACCTCGTAGAAATCGCCCCACATCAGCTCGAAGGACGACATCTGGCCAGAAAGCTCACGTTCCAGCCGCCGCATCGCCGCGATCATGTCCGCGAAGCTTGCCGCCGCGATCAGCGCGGTCTGACGCGTCGTCGGCAGCGGGCGCAGCCGCAGCACCGCCCTGGTGACGATGCCCAGGGTGCCTTCCGAACCCACCAGCAGGTGCTTCCAGTGATAGCCGGCGTTGTCCTTCAGCATCTTGGTGAGCGAGGAAACGATGGTGCCATCGGCCATCACCGCTTCCAGCCCGATCACCATGTCGCGCATCATGCCCCAGCGCACGACGCGATTTCCACCCGCATTTGTGCCGATCACGCCGCCCACCATCGCCGAGCCGCGCGCGCCGAGGTCGATCGGCAGAAAAGCGCCTTCGGCCTCCGCCGCTTCATGCGCGACCTGAAGGATGCAGCCCGCTTCCACCGTCATCGTCATCGACAGCGTGTCGATCTCGGTGATGGCGTTCATCCGTTCGAGAGACAACGCGAGGCCGCCGTCGGACGGCACAGCCGCACCGGACGTGCCGGTCTGGCCGCCTATCACCGTCACCGGCACACCCGCCTCACTCGCCGCGCGCATGATCGCCGAGACCTCATCGGTGGTCGAAGGCCTCGCCAGCCAGCCCGGCTGCGTCGCATATTTGCCCATGACATCGGTGCGATAGCGCTCGGCGATGCCCTCGCCTGAGACGACCCATTTCTCCCCGACGATCCCGGCCAGCGTCATGCCGAATTCCTGGCTCATCGTTCTCCCCTTCCCCGCCCGGCCCGCATAGCCGATTGACGGTGCAAGTGCTGCCGAGCAGTCTTAATGTATGTGTTAGTTTCAATCTGCGCGCGCGCCAAGGCAGGATTCGCAAGCGCCGAAGGGAGAGGACGATGAAAGACACGATTCGCGAAGCATTTGCGGCAGGCCGCCCGATGATCGGCACCTGGGCGGCGGTGGGCGACGGTATCGCCGCCGAGATGCTTGGCCGCGCAGGTCTCGACTATGTTGCGCTCGACGGCCAGCACGGCGGCATCGACATGCGCAACCTCGCCGACACGCTGCGCGCCATCGAACTCGGCGGAACCCAGACGATCATCCGCGTGCCGTGGTGCGTCGAGGACCAGATCATGCGCGTGCTCGACCTTGGCGCGGGCGGCGTCA
>CAYPFE010000487.1:0-2626 GCA_964409895.1 uncultured Novosphingobium sp. | reverse complement strand
ACGACTAGTTCGCCCAGCAGTTCGTCCGGCACGCCGACCGTCTGCACCGCCTTCACGCCGGGGCATTTCGAGAGCACCGCGTCGATCTCCACCGGGGAGACATTGGCGCCGCCGGTCTTGATGATGTCGTTGAGGCGGCCTTCCCAGTAGAGCCTGCCCTCTGCGTCGATATAGCCGCCGTCGCCGCAGCGCAGGAAGCCTTCCTCGTCCAGCGTCTCGTCGAGCGGGATGCCGACATAGCCCATCATCAGCGTCGGCCCCTTGACCGCGATCTCGCCGCGCTCGCCAATCGGCATGGTTGCGCCGGCAAACACATCGACGATCTTGACCGTCGATCCCGGCGTCGGGGGACCATGCGTTTCGGCGGAAATCTCCTCCGGCGTACCCGAGGCGTAGACCGTGATCAGTGTGAAGGTCTCGGTGTTGCCATAGGCATGGCGCGGCTCGCGCCACTCGGTGCTGATTTTCGGATGCCGCGCGAAGGAGACCTTGGCGTCGATGTAATGCATCGGCGAGAGGTCGAAGTCCTCCCAGCCGGGCACCGCCTCCATCTGCGCCCACTGGTGCGGCCAGGCGAGGATCATCGTCGCCTTCTCGCGTTCAAGCAGTTCCAGCGCCTCTTGCGGGTCGAACCAGCGTTGCAACAGCAGCGTGCCGCCCGCAGTGATAGTGCCGCCCATCGCCATGCCGAAATTGCCCGACCAGAAGAAGCCGTTGGCCGACCAGGTGCGCGGCGGCTCCTGGATATTGTACCACTTCTTCCAACGCCACAGCTGCAGCGTCACGCCGCGATGCGAAGAGAGCACACCCTTGGCCTTGCCGGTGGAGCCCGAGGAGAAGAACAGCAGGCCGGGATCGCTCGGCATTACCGAGGCGGAGGTGGCGTCGACGATTGCGTCGGGAATGTCGCACCCGCGCGCCCGGAACGCGCTCCAGCCTTCGATCATCCCCCAGCTCTCGTCGCTGTCGACGAAGGCCAGGTGACGCAGGAAGGGATAGCGCACCGATTCCAGCTCATCGCCGGAAGCACCGCTTGCGATCTGCGGCTCCAGCTCACCAAGGATTTCCGCGAAGTCCTTCTTGAGCACATTGCGCTCGATAAGCAGCACCGAGCAGCAGCCCGCCTTCAGAACCTCGTCAAGCTCGCTGGGCGTGAAGAAGGTGGAGATGGTGGTGGCGATGCCGCCGGCCAGCGACGTGCCGAACAGGCAGGAGAGGAATTCCAGCCGGTTGGTCTGCAATATGCCGACGCGGGTTCCCTTGCCGACACCTGCCGCGACCAGCGCCTTGGCGACTTCCAGCGCACGCGCCCAGAGGTCGTCATAGGTCCAGCGCGTCGTCTCGCCGTCGAGCGTGATCATCGCCGCCTCGCGCCCGCTCCATTTCGCGGTGACGTCGCGGATATAGCCTGCCAGCGTCAGCGGCCCGAGCCCCTGCTCCTCCGCAAGCGGAATGCCCTTGGCTATCGAGAGGCCGTCAACGACCTCCGCTGTGTATTCGACTTGAGCCATCTTCTCCCTTGGCGCTCCCTCAGTAAGGCAGTTCGACTTCGTTCAACGAGCTGACCACGGTCTTGCCGTCCTGGTCGGTGAGCTTGACCTTCACCTGCACGATCGGGAAACCCCATTCGCTCTTCTCGATCTTGTCGACCACTTCGCCGTCGAAAAAGGTAACGTCGCCTTCGAAGGCCGGGCTCCGGAAGTCGGATTTCGCGTGCCGGACCATGCCGTCATGGCCTGCCCAGAAAGCGAGGTAGTCGGTGTTCCAGGCCGCCATGGTCGCGCCATAACCATAGGCGCGGCTCATGCCGACTTCGCTGGCGTAATCGTCGTCGATATGGCCGCGAGAGGGGCCGACATAGAGCCCGTCGCCGGCGCGCGGATCGAGCGCGATGCGCTCCCAATCGAAGCCGAATCCCTCGATCCAGCCGGGATCCTGGTTGACCCAGGGGTCCTCGACTCCTTCCGGCGCGGTCCATTCGAAGGTACCCCAAATGTTGAACAGGAAGGCGCGGTATTCGGTGGTGAAGCTGGCGATCGTGTGCGGGCCGATCACCCGGCGCGGCAGTCTGTCGCCGACCTGCACTTCCTCCCAGTGCGGCGACTTGCCATCACGGTTGGATTTCAACCAGTCGAACCGGACCCTGTCGACCTCGGCAAGCTCTTCCCTGGTCCAGCGCTTCGGCGCGCCGACGGTGGCGTCGTACATGCCGAGCCGCTCGGCCTCCTCGGCAAGGTAGCGGATCGCGGTGGAGCGAGCCTTGGCGATGAGGTCGCCGCGCTGGTTGCGATGGACGGTATCGCCGCGCGAGAACATCGTCGGGCCGGCGAACTTGGTGTCGGTGACCTTGTAATCGTGGAAGCGGCGTTCCTGGAACAGCTTGTCGCCCGCCTTCACCGGCGTGCCGTACCACCACCATTCCTCGCCCCCGAAGATCAGGTGCGAACCCGGAATGTGGCCGACGCAGGCCGGCTGGCAACCATGGCCGTAATCGAGCGCGACCGCGATCGACTGCGGCGCGATGATGTCGCCGTATTTGGTCTGGCTGGCGAACGCCTGGTCGAAATGCAGCGGGTTGACGTAATCCATCGCCATGACCCAGCGGCGGATATCGCTCTTGGAGCAC
>CAYPFE010000486.1:0-2633 GCA_964409895.1 uncultured Novosphingobium sp. | reverse complement strand
TGTAGAGCGTGTTGAAGATGCCCTTCATCAGCGGCGAGGTCTGTTTCTCGGGCTGTTCGTCGAGGAACTCGTTCAGATAGTCGTGGATCGCCAGCATCGCATCGACGCCGTCCTGCGGCTGTTGCGGGCGGAGCATGCCGCGCTCCCAGGCGAGGAAGTCGCCGAGCCGCTCGCGCGGCATGCCCATCAGGTCGAGGAAGATGTGCGAGGGGAACTTCTCGGCGAATTCCGAAACGAATTCGCAGCCATCACGGCTGGCGAAATTGGCGACCAGCTCGTCGCAGGCATGGCGCACCGCGTCTTCCAGCGCGTTGATCGCGGCGGGTGAGAAGAACGGCTCCAGCACCTTGCGGTACATCTGGTGTTCGGGCGGATTATATTCGAGCGGGATCAGCTTCCAGTCGAGGCCGATGGTGCTCATCATCCTGGATTCGCCGCTGAGGAAGTCGTCCGGGCTGGAGAGGATCTCGCGCATCAGCGCCTGGCGGGTGACAATCCAGCCGACTCCGCCCATGCCGCCGATGCCCATGCCGGTGTTCCTCACCCACAGGATATCTGGCCCGTCGTGGAGTTCGCCGGCCTTCCTGAAGGGATCGTCGGAGTCCGCCGCCCAGTCGTGGTAATGGCCGTCCCAGGCGATCTCCGACGGCACGTGGTCCGGAATCCAGTCGGCGGTCTGTGTCGTGGTAGCCATGGCGATTCCCCTCCTATTCCGCCGGCTCGTGCGCGCGGAAGCCAATCTTGCGCCAGTCGGAGCCCTTGGGTGCGATGCAGCTGAAAGGCAGGTTGCCGAAGTCGCGGTAGGCCGCCATTTCGCCGTCGGGATCGTTGCCGGCGCGGAAGGTGGCGATCTTCTCCAGCAGGAATTCGCGGGTGCGCACGATGGCAAGGTCGGTGGCGCAGAGGTTCTCCTCCGAGCGGTCGACGATCGGGCCCATGCTGGTCTGCACGCCGACATCCTCGTGCAGCACGCTTTTGGTGAAGCCGCTGAAATGCCCCTGCGCCATCGCCTCGCGGTCCTGGCCCCACATGTTGTGCGGCAGGAATTCGTCGTCGATGAGATTGTCGGGGTCGAGGCTGTCGGGGAAGAAGCCCGAGACGTCGGTAAGCTCGCCGACCTCGTCCCAGAAACCGAAGAACAGCATGTGAGTGGTGTCGTCGATCGGCACCGAAATGAACACCGAGCAGTCGGACGCGATCACCGGCTGGCGGCTTGCCGAGAAGGCATAGAAGGGCGCGATGAATTCGGCGCAGCGGAAGTGGATCTCGTCGCCGCCGTCCTCGCGCACGGCGCAGGTCCTGAGGCCGTAGCCGGTCTTTTCGATCTCGTAGACGGGCGGCAGGCGCGGATAGGGGCTCATGCCGCCCTCGTCCTTGCGCCAGCCCTGGTGCAGCCAGTTGAGGTGCACCGAATCGAGCGCGCCCTCGAAGCCCTGCAGCCAGTTGCAGTCCACCGTCATGCGGCACCACCAGCGGCTTTGTTCGGGCACTTTCATGAAGGGGAGGGGAGGCAGGTCCGGCGCTTCTCCCCCGTCTTCCAATTGGCCGAGGAAGGCCCACAACAGTCCGCCACCCTCGCGCACCCGGTAGCGGTTGACCCTTACGTTCGCAGCGAAGTGATCCGAGCGCTCGCCTTCCGACGGCACTTCGACTACCGATCCGTCCGCGCCCATGCGCCAGCCATGGTAGATGCAGCGCAGCGAGCAGCCTTCGAGTCGCGCCAGCGCCAGCGACGCGCGGCGGTGCGGGCATAGCTCGTCCATCAGCCCAAGCGTGCCATCCTCCGCACGGAAGGCGACAAGGTTGGTGCCGAGCAGCCGCACTCGCTGCGGCGCGGCGCCGGGCTCCAGCGACTGGCTCCGCGCGAAAGGAATCCAGAAATTGTTGCGCAGCATCTGTCCGAGCGGCGCGTCGCCCTCGACTCGTGTGAGCAGTTCGTTTTCGGCTCTGCTTGTCATCGCATCCTCCTGGCCGCTCTGGCGGGACCGTTTGCGAGCAGGCTACCACCGCGAAGGCCAAAGGCAAGCGCGCCGATTCGCTAAATTGTCCGCTCGCCACAGCCGTGATATGTCCGGGTTTCAGTTTTCTTCGGGAGATAAACGATGGCTGAAGCCGACGACAAGGAACTCGCCGCCTCCGCACGCATGTATTGGGCGAAGGAGGGCTACGGCCCCGGCGGCGTAATCAAGGAAATCGACTGGGAGACGCAGAAGACCGGCGTCCACCCGCTGTTCGAGGGCATCAAGATCGTCGACACCGACACCCACCTTACCGAGGCTCCGGACCTGTTCGTCAGCCGCGCGCCGGCGAAGTTCAAGGACCGTGTGCCGGTGATGAAGGTCGATCCGGAAGGGGTCGACCGCTGGTATATCGGCGACAATGATTGTGGCACGCAGGGTGGTGCGGTGATCGGCAACGACTACAACAAGCTGCTCGGAAGACTCGCCTTCCCGACCGTCGAGGAAGGCCATGCCGCCGCCCATGCGATCAAGCCGCGCCTGCAGATGATGGACGACATCGGCGTCCATGCCCAGATCTGCTACCAGAATTCCGGCATCACCCAGCCCGGCATGCTGATGATGCATGGCGACGTCGAAGCAGCGCTGATGACGCTCACCATCTACAACGAGGCC
>CAYPFE010000485.1:0-2640 GCA_964409895.1 uncultured Novosphingobium sp. | reverse complement strand
GTTTTGGGCCTTGGCCTGCTCAATCTTGCTCGCGTCGATTTCCGCATCAGGCCCAAGACCGCGACAATCGAGGAGTCCGCCATCGAGATAGCGCTCGAGCGCCGCAAACAGGCACGCGCCGAAAAGGATTTCGCCACCGGCGATGCGATCCGCGACGAGCTGACCGCACAGGGCGTCGAGGTCATGGACGGCGATCCGCTCGGTTGGGAGTGGAAACTGGGAGACTGATCGGGCAGGGTCGATCCATCGGAGAGAACAGACCCATGACCATCACCGCAATCCACAACGCCGCCCGCAAGTATGTCGAAGGCCGCTTGCCGGACTGGGTAGAGCCGCGCTGGTTCGGCAGTGCGGACGAATTGAAAGCGCTGCTGCCGGAGGCGGAGATCGGCTGGTACGACGGCGCCGGCTATGGCCTGACACTGTCCGCGCCGCTTTCCTCACCAAAACTCAAGTGGCTCAACACCTTTTCAGCCGGTGTCGAGGCGTTCCCGTTGACGCATCTGCGCGAAAACGGCGTCGTGTTCACTAATGGCACCGGGGTGAACGATATTGCCGTCGCCGAATATGCGATTCTCGGGATGCTGGTGCTGGCGAAGAGATATCACGAGGTCGTGCGCGCGCAGGATCGCTCCGAATGGCTCAATGATGCTCCGGGAAAGATCGAATTGCACGGCACCAGGGCGCTGATCGTCGGCTCGGGCGCAATTGGCAAGCGGGTCGCTGCCTTGCTCGCGCCGTTCGAGGTGGACGTGACCGAAGTGCGCCGCACAGCCCGCAACGGAGCGCTGGGAATGGGCCAGTGGCGCGCCGTCCTTGGCGAATACGACTGGGTGATCGTCGCCGTGCCCGCCACTGCCGAGACCGACGCCATGTTCGGTGCCGCGGAATTCGCTGCGATGAAGCAGGGCGCGGGCATCCTCAATTTCGCGCGCGGTTCGGTGATCGATCAGAGCGCGCTGATCGCGGCGGTGCAATCGGGGCAGGTGGGCGGCGCGTTCCTCGATGTCACCGACCCGGAGCCATTACCGTCAGATCATCCGCTATGGAGCGTGGATAACATCCACATCAGCCAGCACCTTTCCGGCCGCTCGCAGACTGCGCTGTTCAGACGCGCTGCGGAGCGGTTTTTGGAGAACCTCGGTCGATGGGGGAGGGGCGAAGCGCTGATCGGGCAGGTTGATCTGGAACTCGGCTACTAGCAGCAGAACCCGAGACGTCATCCAGCACCAGCAATTCCGCTTCCACGATCGCGCGGGGCGAGGGCAGGTTGCGTTGATCCACTGCCTGGATCGTCGCATCGGCGACCAGTCTTCCGGAGATCGTGAATTCGTGCCCGGGCAGGGCGGCGATAAACTGGTCCGCAGCCTCCATGGCATGTGCACCGTCAAAAGCGAGGACGATCGTGTGTCGCGCGCCCGAAAAGGTCACGCTGGCCCATGGTTTTTCGGAATGGCGGACGAGCTGCGCTTCGCTACCGGCAAGGTCGAGGACGACCCTGACCACGCGTTTCCAGGGCGCTCGCGCGCGGTTCGGGCCAGATTGAGCGCGTTCATGGAGGGTGGATTCAATTTGCATGAACCGCCTCCGGATAATCGGCCATGAAGGCGAGGATGCGCTTCTCGGTCTCCGGGCGCGGGGTGCGGCCATTACGCAGGTCGGCGACGAAGCGTGGATCGTGCGCCGCCAGCCCGCCGAACTTGGTCCACGGCATTTCATGCTGGTTGAGGAATTTTTCGATCTTGCGCAGCAGCATGGCTCCCAATCCTCCTGCTGTTTGCGAATCAATGTTCTTTGTATGTTCCAAGCGATTTCCTACTTGTCTAGGAATTTTCCTTCGTGTACCGATTAAAAGATGGAAATTGCCGATCCACGCCAACGTCTCTTCGAGCTTGCCAGCCAGCGGGGCACCAGCCTTTCGGCCCTTTCCCACCTATTAGGACGAAATCCCAGCTACTTGCAGCAGTTTGTTCGCAAGGGCAGCCCGCGCAAGCTGGAAGAAGTCGACCGGGCGACCCTCGCCCGGTATTTCGGTGTCGGGGAGAACGAGCTCGGCGCACCAGAGGAAATTTCCAACGCGCATTCGGGCGGCCCCGGTGGTGACTGGATCGACGTTCCCCGGCTGGCACTGGGCGTATCGGCAGGTCCGGGCGCGCTGGATAACAGCGAGCAGGCGGGAGGATCGTTGCGCTTCGCCAGAGCATGGCTGCGCCAGCAGGGTCTCGATCCGGCCATCCTGTCCAGCGTCGAGGTTGTCGGCGATTCGATGGAACCGACCCTGCGTGACGGCGACGAGATCCTTGTCGAGCGCACGCAAGGTCCGCCGCGCGACGGCGTTCATGTGGTGAGGCTGGACGGCACGCTGCTGGTCAAGCGGCTCGATACCTCGCGGCCCGGCAAGCTGGTGCTGATCAGCGACAACCGCGCCTATCCGCCGATAGAGGCCACTCCCGATGAAACGCAGGTCATTGGCCGCGCGGTCTGGAAGAGCGGTCGCATCTGACAGGCAGGCGGTTGCAATTGGCGGCGCGCGGGGCCATCTCGCACGCCATGACCGAACCCACCGAACCGCCGATGCGCGTAGCGATCCTCCCCGTCACCGCGTTCCAGCAGAACTGCTCGCTGATCTGGTGCACCAAG
>CAYPFE010000484.1:0-2644 GCA_964409895.1 uncultured Novosphingobium sp. | reverse complement strand
TGACGAGGAAGTTGCGCCCGATCGCCATCGGCTCGCATTCCGGGTGGTTGACGTTCGACGGGATGATCGCCCGGCCGCGCGCCACTTCGTCGCGGACGAATTCGGGGGTGACGTAATCGGGGATCGCCGCGCCGAAATCCTCGCCGTCGCGGATGTGGTCCTTGACCATTTCGCGCCCGAGGTTCTCGCGGATGGCGACATATTCCATCTCGGGCGTGATGATACCGCGCTTCGCATAGTGCATCTGGCTGAGGTTCGCGCCGGGCTTGGCACGCAGCGGGCGCTTTACCACGTTCGGGAAAGCAGGAACACCGCCCGAGCGGTCCGGCCCGAGCTGGCCGTTATCCTCGGGGCGGATTTCGCGGGCGTCATAGGCCTCTACATCGCCGCGCGCGAGCTGCCATTCGCGGCGCAGCTGGGGGAGCCCCGCCTGGATATCGATCAGCGCATCGGGATCGGTGTAGGGGCCGGAGCAGTCGTAGACGCGCACCGGCGGCTCGCCCGAGCTAAGCTCCAGCGCGATCTCGCGCATGGCGACCTTGAGCGGACCCACGTGGATCTTCTTCGAACCGCGGATCGGCCCGGTGGTGACGCCTATTTCGAGCGGGGAGTTGATGTCAGCCATGATGCGTGTCTTCCTTCAGGATCAAGCAAGGATGCGGTTGAGCGAGACCGCCGCGAGCGCGGCCCCGATGACGAGCGAGAACAGCGCCCAGCTGCGGCCGGCATTGCCGACCAGCTTGCGGGCGAAAGTCATGAATGTGTGACTGATCGCCAGCACGGCAAAGCCTTCCACCACCATGCTGCCGCCCATCACCTTGACCAGCAAAGCAAGCCAGTCGGCATCGGCCCACACAGGCGTGACGAGATAGATCGCGCCGCCCATGGCGATCAGCACCATGCCGGTGAGGAACGATGTCGCGGGGCTGTTGCCGAAACTGTCGAGCATGGCGTTCCAGCTGCCCGGGCGCAGCAATTCGCCCGCGCTGGCGCCAAGCGCATAGACCGCCATCAAGAGGGCGATCCAGGCGGGAATATCGGCGGCGTCTGCCACGTGTGCTCCTTGTCGCACGGTGTCGGAAAGAGGCCTGCGGTCAGCGCATCCCTTCCCTCCGCCCGTGCTAACGGGTTCAGGTTCGACGGGTCGTGCGGAGCCTACCCGCACCTCTCAGCGAAAGCTCGCTCCCCGGGGTGTGGCCCTATTCTAGGGGCTACGGGCGCCGCTGTCGAGCTATCCGGTGCGGGGAGGCGCAAAGGTCAGCGCGGCGGCGAGCAGCAGTGCCGCTATCACGCCGGTGGCTCCTGCCAGAAAGATGAGTGCCGGCCCGGTAACCATGGCCGCGATCCCCGCCGCCAATCCTACCGCGCCGGACAGGGCGACGGCGCCGCCAAAGATGCGCCAGCCGCCGGGCCGCATCCGCCAGAGATGCGCGCCATAGGCGATTCCTGCCAGCCCCAGCCCGGCCTTGCCCGCGAAATAGAGGAAGAAGGCGGTGCGCCACAGCGCGTCGAACACCGGCTCCAGATGCTCCCCGCCATCGAGCAGCGGCCGGAACGCTCCCAGCCCGATGCCGAGCTGGATGACGTTGAAGATTCCGCATGCCGCCAGCCCCGAGCCCATCAGCGGATGGTTGCGGATGAGCGCCGTGCCGAACAGCATGACGGCCAGGTAGGCCACCACTTCGATGCGCCATTTGAACAGGGCACTGGGGTTGGCATGTTCCGCGCCGGGCGCATGCAACGTCACCACCAACACCTGGATAATCGCTGTCACCAGCAGGCCCACGGCCGCGATCCGCGCGTAGAGGGTATCGGAATTGGACATGGCCGCTCTCCCCCGGCTTTGCCAGCGAAGGTAGCAATGCGCGGCGATAGTGTCGACAAGGGCCATGGCGGCGTTCTACGCCGCTGGCGCAATGACCTTGCTCTACCGCCTCGACGCCCCGGCGCGCGACATCGCACAATGCTTCGGCGCGCGGGCGGGCGAGGACCCGTGGGCAGGCGGCTATGTCTCGCCCGGCCAGTTCGCGCCGGTGATTACGGCGGGACGCGAGGAAATCGCCGGGCTGCGCCGGGAGCGCCAGCCGCGCCGCATGATCCCGCGGCTGTGGGGCGTGCCGCCACTGCCCTCGATGCACGGCGCGCCCAGGGGCATCGCCAATGTCCGAAATGCCGACAGCCCGTTCTGGACCGGAAACTTGCGCAACAGCGAGTTCCGCTGCCTCGTCACGGCAACCGCATTCATGGAATGGCACAAGGGCATGGACGCCCAAGGCAAGCGCATCCAGCACTGGTACGCACCAGCCGACCAGCCGCTGTTCGCCATGGCCGGCGTCTGGAAGGACAGCGAAATCCCCACCTTCGCGCTGCTCACCTGCGAGCCCAACGCCGTGCTGCGCGAAGCCGGCCGCGACGCCATGCCGGTGATCCTCCCCGCCGACCCCAAGGCGCAGGACCTCTGGCTGCGCGGCGACTGGAAGCGGGCAAGCGCGCTGCTCGTGCCTTATGCGAGTTCGATGATGGGGGAGCTGTCACCCACCAGAACAGATCCTAATTTCCCTCGTTGAACCGGACCGAGCGAAAAATTTCGCTAGGCTCAGGACCTATTAAATTGCTTGCATGAGGGATGATGGATTGATTCAAT
>CAYPFE010000483.1:0-2678 GCA_964409895.1 uncultured Novosphingobium sp. | reverse complement strand
CAAAGACGCACAGGTCCCGCAGGTTCCGATGGACGAGACGGATCAGTTTCAGTGTGGCAAGTGCAAGAAGCGACGCTGCGTCTACTTTCAGAAGCAGACGCGCTGCGCGGACGAACCGATGACCACCTTCGTACAATGCCGGGAGTGCGGCAAGACGTGGAGGTGCTGAGTGTACGGGGGATATTGTAAAAAAAGGAGCGTGTCGTGCGCGAAAGAGTCACTGGGTTCGATGAACCTCGTAGTCGCGATACTCACAGAGACGACGACGAATAAAAACACGCTCCGAGAGCCACTCGAGGATGTTCAGATGCCCATCTTCAGACAATTAACGGGTCGAAGAGGTACATGCTCCCCCGTCGGAAGCGGTACAGACCTCCCCATCGCAGACCGGGTCTGGCGGACGTACTCCGCGGGATCGCGTGGCCGTTCGGGGAACGCAGAGAGGTGGCGTTCTGGGTCTCCGTCGCACGATACGCTCCGCTCCTCTTGTGCCCTCTCGCGGGCGTTTTGGCACTGTCGAGCGTATCGCCGGAGGCGCTCGACGTCCTTCTTCCTTCTGCCGGGGGCACGGGGAAGGACGTCGGTGAGCACGTCTGCGGTCGTGCGATATCCAAGTGGAGCGAGTGCGACGGGATACAAGGGGCTCTGCTGCTCGCGTCCGCGTGGACGGCGTTGCTGGCCGTTCTCGCGTGGGGGGTCGGAGGAGTTCGAGAACCGTCGTAGCTGGGACACAGCGTGTTTTTGGGGCCTCCTGTGATATCAGAACGAGTATCGATTCGGGCGATGCGCCGCATGATGTCGCCGCGACGTGACATCTAACAAATACAACAAATAAAAAAGAACGGATCACTGCCCTTTTTAAGATTTAACAATGAAATCGCTGAACACTCGACCGATCTGAACGACCCTGCCCCCACGAATACAAAAAAAAATGAGAACTGGATCGCTGCCGCGTCGTGGTATTCTTCGCATAAAAAATGGCGGCCAGCTCCTCGCTCGAGCTCCAGTCCCCCCCTCGCTCCCCCCGCGAGCTCGACGAGCAGACCCGTCTCTGTCTCGAGCAGCTGCCGGAGGACACGCTGGAGCAAGTCGTCTACGACACGAGCGAGTTCGACGTCGCTCAGGGCGACGTCCACGGTGGAGACGACACTGGCGGCACAGACGACGCAGACGACGCAGACAACGAAGACGACGCAGACAACGAAGACGCAGCACCCACACGGGGCGGCGCAATCGACGAAGAATACGACATGGACGCACGAGAAGGGGAGACGCACGACGCTGAGGACTGCCGATCGGGATTCGGGTCGCAGCGACACGGTCGGCGTCGGGGGCGAACTCCCGCCGTTTCCGCTTGGAGCCTCTGCAACATCGGGTTCGTCTACCACTACATCGTGGGTGGTTTTCTCCGCGCGACCCACGTCGGGATACTGTACGGACTCCTCCTCGGTGCGATGCGAGTGGACGGCAACGTCTACGCCACCGCGCAGATGCTCCTCGGGCTTCCGTGGGCTCTCAAGATCGTCTTCGGGACGTTGTCGGACTACCTCCCCGTCGCAGGATATCGCCGCCGATGGTACGGCGTGGCGGGGCTCGCGGTGGTGGTCGCGGCGCACGTAGCACTCGGCGCGAGCGTGGCCGAGCCCCAAGACTGTCACGAGGACTGTGCCCAGTTCGCGAGCAGCGCGGTCGCTTGTCTCTTGATCGCCAACGCGGGCCTCGCGCTCTCGGAGTCGGCAGGAGACGGGCTTCTGCTCGAGTGCGCGAGCACGATCTCCAGCTTCTCGCGCAAGAGTCGGCTCCAGATAGAGTCGCTCGTGTTCCGAATGTTCGGCGCTGCGTCCGGCGCGCTGTTCGTGGCGGTCTTCTTCAACTCACGGAATCATCTCGGGGTATACGACGACGACATCGGTCTACACGGGATCAACTTGGTGTGCTCCTTGACTGCGGGGTCCGGCTGCGTCGGATGGGCGTTCTTTTGTCGAGCCGAGTCGGCGGTTCCGCCCGTCGGCCCGAGCAGACGCCAGTGCCACAAGCTGCGCATGCTCCGCAGTCACTTCGCGAGCACGCGCAATCGGGTGTGCACGGTGCCGTTCTGCTGGTTTCTGTTGTTCCAGCTACTGTCGGTTGCCATGCTCTCCTTCACTAGTCCCGCGGTGGACCTCATGCGAGCGTACTGGGCTCGGGTGCACCAGATGCAGCACCAACTCGCGTGCATGCTGACGATGTTCGCCTACATCGGGGGGTTGGGGCTACTTCATTTGGCAATGGTTCGATGGAGCTGGCACACCGCGATTCGGATCGGGGTGAGTCTCCAGACCATCGTGCAGACCTTCACCTACTGGCTCACCGCCACCTCCACGTACCGTAACCAGTACGTGTTTCTGCTGGGCGACAGTGTACAGTCGGTCGGTCTGGGAGTAGTGTTCGTCGTGGGGGCCGTCGCCACCGTGGAGATGGCGCCTCCCGGGCACGAGGCCACGGTCTTCGGGGGGATCGGAGCGCTCGCTGCGCTCGGCCCTGTGCTCGGAAGGGGAGCAGCGAACGCCTGGTTCGGGTGCTTCGGCTGGTTTCTCGGCCTAGAGGAGGAGATGCCCTCTCTCGTGCGGGCGGAGTTGTACATACAGGACACGCGGGTGTTCCGAGCGGTCGTGGTGGTCTCCGTCATGACTGCGGCG
>CAYPFE010000482.1:0-2684 GCA_964409895.1 uncultured Novosphingobium sp. | reverse complement strand
AGTACATAACCGTCGTCGGCGCGGGCGATGCCGGGGTCGAAAACGCACTCGGCCTTGCCGCAGATCCGGCGCAGGGCAACGTTGTCACCATTCTCAACCGCAGCGCCGATTTTGCTCGGACAAAGAAGGCCAATGTCGATCTGCTCATGGAGGCCAGCGCTGCCGGTCGCGTCACCCTCCGAAACGAAACGTCGCCCGCCGAGGTGCGCAAGGGCGAATTGCTGCTGGACACACGCGACGGGCAGGAGGTCATTAAGTGCGACCGCATCATCGCCCGCACCGGTTCAGCCCCGCCGCGCAAGTTCGTCGAGGATTGCGGCATCGAATTTTCCAGCGAGGACCGCGAAGCCTTTCCAATACTGTCCCCGGTATTCGAGACCACCCGGGCTGGCATCCACGTCATCGGCGCGCTGGCAGGCTATCCGCTGATCAAGCACTGCATGAACCAGGGTTATGACGTCGTCGAATTCCTGAACGGCAACACCACGCTGAAGCCCGCCGACGAGCCGATCCTTTCCGAGAAATTCGCGATCCTGCCCGGGCGACGCAGCGTCGAAGAATGGCTCGACGTATTCGGCAGCAATATCGAGATCTTCCGCGAGGTTTCGGCCCTGCAGCTGCGCGAACTCCTGCTCGACAGCCGGGTCAAGACCTTCTCGCGGGGCCAGGCCGTGTTCGAGCGCAATGCGCCCGGATCGTCGCTCTTCGCCATTGCCGAGGGCTCGGTGCTGGTCGAAGTCAACAAGGACGACCCTTCGATCACCGTGCCGATCGAGCAGGGCTCGATCTTCGGCGAAGTCGGCCTGATCTCCGGCCGCCGGCGCGGTTCGACGGTGCGCGCAGCCGATGATCTCGTCGTCGTCGAACTGTCGCGTACTGCCGCGCTGAAGCTGATGGCGACCGCGCCTGCCGCCGCACGCGTGGTCAACCGCATTTCGATCGAGCGCCAGCTGCTGCAGATTTTCGGCTCGGGCCTCGCCAAGGAGGATGTCGCCGAACTGGTCGAAGGCGCCGAAGTACAGAACAAGCGCGCCGGCGACGTCGTCCTCCAGGAAGGCGAGACGGGCAGCGACATCTTCATCATTCGCCGCGGATCGATGACCGTCGAACGCGAGATCGCCGGCAAGCCGGTGTTCCTGAGCTACCTGCCCGCCGGTTCCTATGTCGGCGAAATGGGTGTGATCGATGGCGCTCCCCGCAATGCCACGGTGCGCGCCGCGATTCGCTCCGAAGTCATCCGGCTTCCCGGCGATGCCTTCGTGCGCCTGCTGGAACGCAAGCCGGAACTGCTGCGCAAGGCCCAGGCGGAAATGGAGAAGCGGCGGGAAATCAATACCTTCCTGGAAGGTCGCAAGGAGAATTTCTCCAGCGTCGTCGACATGTATTCGCAGACGGCGCAATTCCTGGTCGACAACGGACTGGGCGAGGCGACCGACGCCTTGCTGATCGACGAATCGCTGTGCGTCGGCTGCGACAATTGCGAGAGGGCCTGTGCGGACAGCCACGACGGCCTCTCGCGCCTCGATCGCGAGGCCGGTACGACCTATGCGCACCTGCATGTGCCCACCAGCTGCCGCCACTGCGAGCATCCGCACTGCATGGCCGATTGCCCGCCCAACGCGATCCAGCGCGGCGTCGACGGCGAGGTCTTCATCGATGACACCTGCATCGGCTGCGGCAACTGCCAGCGAAACTGCCCCTATGGCGTGATTCGCATGGACAGCGTGCCGCCCGAAAAGCCGTCGCTGTGGCGCTGGCTGATCCTCGGCGAAGGTCCCGGACCCGGCGAGCCAACCAAGCTTTGGCGCAAGAAGAATGTCGCGGCCGGTGAGGAAAAACCGAAACGCGCAATCAAATGCGATATGTGTTCAGGCATCGAGGGCGGTCCCTCCTGCGTGCGCGCCTGCCCGACGGGTGCCGCGATCCGCGTATCGCCGGAAGGCTTCCTGTCCGCCACCCGCCTCGAGGAGGACGCCTAATGGCCAGCAAGGCATATACCGCGAACCGCGCCCGGGGTGGCCCGTCGGACCACGAGAGTTTCCTGCGCCACAACGGTTTCCGCTGGCTGAAGATCGCGCTCGTCGTCTGCCTCGTTTCTTTCGTTGGTTATTTCATGGCCGATGTCGAACCCAGGCCCAACGGCGGCACCTGGATCGGCTACACGCTGGGGAGCGTCGGCGCCGGGCTGATCGTGTGGCTGTCATTGCTCGGCATCCGCAAGCGCGCGATCACGCCGGGCAAGTGGTCGCTCAAGGCCTGGACGTCGGCACATGTCTACCTCGGCCTGTCGCTGATCATCGTCGCCACGCTGCACACCGGCTTCCAGCTTGGCTGGAACGTCCACACGCTGGCCTATGCGCTGATGATGCTGGTGATCCTGTCGGGCGCCTTCGGCACCTATCTCTACGCGACGCTTCCCTCCTCGCTCAGCCGGAACCGCGAGGAAATGACGCAGGGGCAGATGGTCGATGCCATCAATGCACTCGACAGACAGCTCAACGATGCCGCCCAGCCGCTGGCGAGGACGCAAGCCGACCTGGTACTGGCGGCACTTGCCGAGGATCTCTTCGATCACGGCCTGCTGCGCCGCCTTTCCGGCAGCTATCCGAGCTGCTCGACCCAGGCGGCGATAGACGGGCTGGTCCGGGCCGGCGATGCCGATCCCGCCATCGAACGGGTCGAAA
>CAYPFE010000481.1:0-2686 GCA_964409895.1 uncultured Novosphingobium sp. | reverse complement strand
CCTGTGGCCCCCAGATTAGGAATCTGGTGCTCTATCCTGCTGAGCTACGGGCGCGCGCGGGGGCCTCTTAGGCCGGGCGCAGGGCGATGGCAATCAGTTCGCTTTGCCGGGAGGCGCAACCGGAAACGGTAGCGGGGAGGCCGCGATGCCCTCGTCGTGAAGCTGCTTGGCTTCCTCCAGCGTTGCCTGGCCGTGGATGCTTTCCATGTCGCGTTCACCATAATGCATCGCGCGCGCGTCCTCGGCGAACTTGTCGCCGACCCATTTCGATTCCTTGAGCGCTTCGGCCTGCATCTTCGCGAGCTTCTTCATCATCTTGACAGCCTCGGGCGGCATCGGAGGGCCGTTGCTGACGGTTTCCGGCCGGGCGGGCCGTCTCTCACCACCGCCCTGGTTGCCCTTGCGGCCGACATTGGGCGCCATCACCGCCTTCCCGACATCGGCCGAGCCGCATTCGGGACAGCTGACGAGGCCGCGCTCCTGCTGGCTCGCGAAATCGTCCGAAGAGCCGAACCAGCCTTCGAAACGGTGCCCGCCGGAGCGGCATTCGAGGTCGAACACGATCATTGCCTAGCCTAGATGGTTATATTCCGCCGATTTGCAAGGCTTGGCAACTGCTTGCGCACAGCGGCGATGCGCGCGGGATCGATCTCGGCAAAGCCCACACCTGCCTCCTCTCCACCCATGTCGAGCAGGATGTCGCCCCAGGGATCGACCAGCAGGCTATGGCCATAGGTGTTGCGGCCATCCTCATGCGTACCCGCCTGGGCGGCTGCGACGACATAGGCACTGGCCTCGACCGCCCTCGCCCGCTGCATCAGGTGCCAATGCGCCTTGCCGGTCGGCACGGTGAAGGCAGCGGGAATAGCGATGAGGTCGCATCGCGCGCGGCCCAACGCCTCGAACAGCGCGGGAAAGCGGATATCGTAGCAGACCGAGAGGCCCAGCCTGCCGACTGGGGTTTCGACAGTGACAACAGTTTCTCCTGCCTCATAGGCGTTCGATTCGCGCCAGCTCTCGCCAGTATCGAGGTCGACGTCGAACATGTGGATCTTGTCGTAGCGTGCGGCGATCTCGCCGGAACTGTCGATGACGAAGGAGCGATTGGCCCAACGCCCGTCCTCGCGCTTTATCGCAAGCGAACCCAACGCAACCCAGATGCCCGCCCGCGCCGCGGCATCGCGGACTTCGGCAAGGACGTGATCGTCACTTTCCAGCGCAATGCTCTCCGCAGCACGCTTGCGCTTCTGATCGAGCATTCCCGACATCTCGGGCGTGAACAGCATCGAAGCCCCGCCCATTTCGGCCGATCCGATAGCCGCAACGATCGCACGCGCGTTGGCTGTCGGATCGATGCCGGAGGTCATCTGGAAGATGGCGATGCGGTGCACGTTTGATGGCCTTTTGGTGGCTTAGTGATGGCCGAGCAGCGGGTCGAGTTTCCCTGCCCGGTCGAGCGCGGTGACATCGTCGAAACCGCCGTAGGGCGTATCGTCGATCAGTATCTGCGGAACGGTCCAGGCACCAGGCACGCGGTCCAGCATTTCCTGGCGTTTAGGGCCTCCCATGGTGATGTCGTACTCGGCGAATTCGATACCCTTGCGTTCAAAAAGCGCTTTCGCGGCAACGCAATAGGGGCATCCCCATTTGGTGTACATTTCGACCTTGGGTTGTGCCATCTCGACCTTCCCCGATGCAGGGCTTGAAAGCGCGCGCCGCTAGCATATCTAATACCACAAGTCATGCGCCAGTTGGGCATGGCTTTGCCGGGCTCGCGGAATTTTCCGGGGTCCACATTATCGAGAATTGCTCATTGGAGGATTTTTGTCATGAATCGTTTCGATCTTACCCCCTATCGCCGTTCCATGGTTGGCTTCGACTGGCTGTTCGACATGCTTGAAAACCAGGGCCGCGCCAATACCGGCGACAACTACCCCCCGTTCAACATCGAGAGACTCGGCAGCGATGCCTATCGCATCACGCTGGCCGTGGCCGGCTTCAAGCCCGAGGATATCGATATCACCGCGCAGCAGAACCTGCTGGTCATCCAGGGCAAGAAGGCCGACGAAACTGCGAATGGCCAGTTTCTGCATGTCGGTATCGCCCAGCGCGGCTTCGAGCGCCGCTTCGAACTCGCAGACTACGTCAAGGTGCGCAGCGCTGACCTCGAGGACGGCCTGCTCGTGATCGAGCTTGAGCGCGAGGTTCCCGAGGCAATGAAACCCAAGAAGATCGCCATTGGCGGAACCAAGCCGCTGTCGGTTGTCGACAGCGAAGGCTCGAGAGAAAGCGAAGCAGCCTGACCAATCTGCCCGGAAATCCGGGCCATCACATCCAGATCGGGGCGGACCGGCAGCGGTTCGCCCCGTCTTGCATCCGCGTGTGAAGATCAGACCAGCCGCGCCTGCCGCAACGCCGCGCCGATGAAGCCGGCGAACAGCGGATGGGGATCGAACGGCTTGCTCTTGAGTTCGGGATGGAACTGGACCCCGACGAACCAGGGATGGTCCGGGCGTTCGACGATTTCGGGGAGTAGCCCGTCCGGCGACATGCCCGAGAAGACCAGACCGTTCGCTTCCAGCGCCTCGCGATAGGCGACGTTGACCTCGTAGCGGTGCCGGTGGCGTTCGTGGATGACGGTGCCGCCGTAGATCGCCGCGACATGGCTGTTCGGAGACAGGTTTGC
>CAYPFE010000480.1:0-2686 GCA_964409895.1 uncultured Novosphingobium sp. | reverse complement strand
GCTGAACAATTGACTTTTGAAGATAGACAGGAACCCAAGCAGATACTCGAAGTGGCCCAAGGCCTGCAGCATCCTCAAAGTCTATTCGACTTGCGGGCTGATGAAGCCGCCCGATGGCAGGAGTATCTCAAATCGCACCCAGAGCTCGATATGGACGGAGCCGCAGGCAACGAAGAGCCGCTAGGTAGCTGGCCATCGCAGCCGCCCGGTGAAACTGCCCTCGAAGTCGCCAAAGACGTGCTTTCCGGCAAACCATATGACCGGGTCCACATTCTCATCATTCCCACCACGGAGGGGTTTGAAGTTCCAGCCTATCTCAACTGGGGTGGATGGAACGAGTGCCCGCCTCCCGAAATTCATGTGGCAGCCCTTCGTAAATGGCATGAGGAATTTGGCGCGGAACTCATAGGCCTTAGCGGAGACGTCATGAACTTGCGGGTCGAACGACGCCCACGGACACGCGATGAGGCAATCAAACTTGCAAGAGAGCAGTACAAGTACTACGCCGACATCGTCGATCAGGGCATGAACGACATCTCGACACTTGCCGCAGGGCTCTACGCGTCGAATTGGTGGTATTTCTGGTGGGACTAAGGTTGCGAGATCCTTATGCCTGATCGTCCCGTCTATTCGAAGGCCGTTTGCGTGTTAACATATTCGAAAATTGCGCTAAGGAGCCCGGCTTTGGCCGCTCCTTTGCGGCGCAGAGCAGAAGAGAACGGGGAAAGTCAGACAATGGCGGTCAAAACCAACCGGACCGGCGCAGGCCGGGTTCTGGCACCGGCAATTTTTGCTGCGACGCTGCTTGCATCCGCCGGAACGGCTCATGCCACCGATGGCTACTTCCTGAACGGTATCGGCGCCAAGGCCAAGGGAGCGGGCGGCGTCGCCATCGCGCTGCCGCAGGATGCGCTGTCGATCAATGCCAATCCGGCCGCCGCCGCCGAAGTGGGCCATCGGCTCGATATCGGTGTCGAGGTTTTCGTTCCCAACCGCGGGGCGAGCATTTCCGGCAATGGCGCGGGTCTCAACGGCAATTACAGCGGCAACGAGGCAAATCCCTTCGTCCTTCCTGAAGTCGCCTATGTCCGCCCGCTGTCCGACACGATCGCGGTCGGCCTCAGCATCAACGGGCACGGCGGGATGAATACGGCTTACAAACCCAATCCATTCGCCTCGTTTGGCGCGACCGGAAATGCAGGCGTCGATCTCAAGCAGATCTTCATCACGCCGACCATTGCCGCCAAGATCGCTCCAGGTCACAGCGTCGGCGTTTCGCCCGTGCTGGTCTTCCAGCTGTTTCACAATCATGGCATTCAGCCGTTCGCCTTCGCTTCCGCCGATCCCGCCAACTTCTCAAATCGCGGCACTGACAAATCCTCCGGTTTCGGTTTCCGGGTCGGCTATCTCGGCAAGATCAGCGATCGCGTCCGCATCGGTGCTTTCTACCAGTCGAAGATGTGGACCGGCCGATTCAAGAAATATGGCGGGCTGTTTGCCGAAGGGGGCGGCTTCGACGTGCCGCCGTCCTGGGGTGCCGGCATTTCCGTCGATGTCACCGACCGGCTAACACTAGGCGGCGACGTCAAGCGGATCGAATATTCCGAAGTCCAGTCGGTCGGCAATCCGATCCAGCCGCTGTTCCTTGGTGTGCCGTTCGGCGCCGACGGCGGACCCGGCTTCGGATGGCGCGACATCACCGTCTTCAAGCTGGCCGCGATCTACAAGGCCAGCGAGCGCTGGACTTTGCGCGCCGGCTACGGTCGCTCTGAGAACCCGGTGCCGGCCTCGCAAACCTTCCTCAACATCCTCGCGCCGGGGGTTGTCACCGATCACTTCACGGCGGGCGCGACCTACCGGCTCTCCGATGGCGTCGAGATCACCGGCTATGTGATGCATGCGCCGACCAACCGGGTTGCCGGACAGGGCTCGATCCCGCAGAACTTCGGAGGTGGCGAGGCCGATATCAGGCTGGCCGAAACCGCTGCCGGTCTGTCGGTCGGCCTGGAGTTCTGAGCAAGACCACTTGCGCGAGCCACGGCAGTCGGCGCATGATCGGCGCGGGAGAGCGATTATGGCCGAAGCCGATTCACAGGTTGCAGCACCAGACGCGCCGGCGCCCTAGGAGTTGATCGCGCGGGCCGAGGCGCTGGTGCCGCTGCTGCGCGCCGAGGCGGGGGAGGCAGAGAAGCTGCGGCGGCTGACCGACAAGACGGTGCGGGCGCTGGAAGAAGCCGGCATGTTCCGCATGATCCAGCCCGCGCATCGCGGCGGCTACGGCACCGATCCGCAGACGCTTTCGAAGGTCATCACCACCATCGCCAGCGGCTGCGCGGCGACCACCTGGATCATTATGATCTACATCTCGGTCTGCCAGCTCGCCGAGCTGCTCGGCGAGGAGACGGCGGCGGAAATCTACGCCGATCCGCATCCCCGGATCGCCGGCGTATTCGGCCGGGACGGTGCGACTCTGGTGCGCACGGATGGCGGCTACCGCGTGCGAGGGGAGGGCTACTGGCCGTTCAATTCGGGCTGCCGCCATGCCGCCTGGGATCTGCTGATGTGCAGCGTCGAGGAAGAAGACGGCTCGCGCTGGAGGGCCTTTGCCGGCGTGCCAACGGCGGACCTGGAAATGTGCGACGACTGGGACGTGATGGGCGCATCGGCGACCGGCAGCAATGCGGTG
>CAYPFE010000479.1:0-2715 GCA_964409895.1 uncultured Novosphingobium sp. | reverse complement strand
GCTTCGACATCTTCACGGGCTCGCCGTCGCGCAGCAGCTGCACCATCTGCACCAGCTTGACTTCGAACGGCGTCTCGCTGCCATCGGCCCCAGTCATCGCTGCGACCGCCGCCTTGATGCGCTTGACGGTGCCGGCATGGTCCGCACCCCAGATATCGACCAGCGCATCCGCACTGGCGGCCTTCTGGTAATGATAGGCGAGATCGGCGCCGAAATAGGTCCAGCTGCCGTCGCTCTTCTTTATGGGCCGGTCCTGATCGTCGCCGAATTGGGTGGAACGGAACAGAGGCAGCTCGACCGGTTCCCAGTCCTCCGGCGGCGCCTTGCCCTTGGGCGCCTCGAGCACGCCGTCATAAACAAGGTCGCGAGCGCGCAACCAGGCTTCCGCCTCTTCCGGCTTGCCGGCGGCCTGCAATTCGGCCTCGGACGAGAACAGGTCGTGATGGATGCCGAGCAGCGCCAAATCCTCTCGGATCATCGCCATCATGTCGGCGACGGCCTCGCTGCGGAACAGCACCAGCCATTCGCTTTCGGGTGCGTGGAGATATTGCGAGCCGTAATGGGTGGCGAGGCGGTGCCCGGTCGGCGCGAGGTAGGCACCGGGATAGAGCCCTTCCGGAATCTCGCCGATGTCCTCGCCCAGCGCCTCGCGGTATCTCAGGTGAACCGAGCGGGCGAGCACGTCGACCTGCCCGCCGGCGTCGTTGACGTAATACTCGCGGATCACCCGGTGACCTGCAAATTCGAGCAGCGAGGCGAGCGCATCACCCACCACCGCGCCCCGGCAATGGCCCATGTGCATCGGCCCCGTCGGGTTGGCGGAGACATATTCGATATTGACGGTGGTGCCGCCGCCCTTGCCCGACCGGCCGTAATCGTCTCCGAGTTGCGCAATGGTCCTAAGCTCGGCCAGCCAGGTGGCATCGGCAATCCTGAGATTGATGAAGCCCGGCCCGGCGATTTCGGCGCTGGTGACGTCGGGACGCTTCGACAGCTCTGCGGCAAGCGCTTCGGCCAGGTCGCGCGGCTTCATGCCCGCGGGCTTCGCCAGCACCATCGCCGCATTGGTGGCAAGATCGCCATGCGAAGGATCGCGTGGCGGCTCGACCGAGATAGGGCCATGGTTGAGCCCGGCGGGAAGCGTACCCGCCTCTTCCAGCGCATCGAGCGCGGCGGCGACATGGCCGGCGAAAGCGGCGTGCAATGTGGTGATCGTCGACATTGGCGCGCGGTTAGCCGGTTTGCGAGTGGATGGGAACATCTCACTCACCGCTTCAATTATCCGCTCAATTACCCTAAGGGCGCCTCCATGCAGAAATCCGCACCTCCCCGGACCTACAGGGTCAAGAGCTTCGGCTGTCAGATGAACGTCTATGACGGCGAGCGCATGGGTGAGCTGCTGGCCGAACAGGGCATCGCGCCCGTGCCTGAGGGCGAGGACGCGGACTTCGTCGTGCTCAACACCTGCCACATCCGCGAGAAGGCAGCCGAAAAGGTCTATTCGGATATCGGGCGGCTGAAGCGCAAGGATGGCACCGCGCCGCTGATCGCGGTCGCGGGCTGCGTCGCCCAGGCCGAGGGCGAGGAGATCATGGCCCGCGCGCCGAGCGTGCGCATGGTCATCGGCCCGCAGGCCTATCACCGCCTTCCGGAAATGCTCGGCAGGGCGGTGGAGGGTGAGCGCGTCACCGATACCGACATGCCGGCCGAGACCAAGTTCGACGCGCTGCCCGCGCGGCGGCGTACGGGCCCGACCGCCTTCCTCACCGTGCAGGAGGGCTGCGACAAGTTCTGCACCTATTGCGTCGTGCCCTACACGCGTGGCGCCGAAGTTTCACGATCATTCAAGGCTTTGTTGAGCGAAGCAGAGAAGTTGATCGAAGCCGGTGCGCGCGAAATCACCCTGCTCGGCCAGAACGTCAACGCCTGGTCGGGCGAGGACGCGACTGGCAATCCGATTGGGCTGGAAGGCCTGATAAGAGAGCTCGCCAAGCTACCGGAACTCAATAGGATTCGCTACACCACCAGCCACCCCAATGACATGAGCGATGCACTGATCGCCGCCCATGGCGAGATCGAAAAGCTGATGCCCTATCTCCACCTGCCGGTGCAGGCAGGCAGCGACCGGGTGCTCAAGGCGATGAACCGCAGCCACACGGTCGAAAGCTACCTCGCGATCCTCGAACGCATGCGTGCGGTGCGGCCCGACACGGCGATCTCGGGCGACTTCATCATCGGCTTTCCGGGCGAGACAGACGCGGATTTCGAAGAGACGCTAAATCTCGTCGATACAGTCGGTTACGCACAGGCCTTCAGTTTCAAATACAGCCCCCGCCCTGGCACGCCCGCCGCGACGATGGACGGGCAAGTGCCGCGCGAAGTGATGGACGAACGGCTCCAGCGCCTGCAGGCCGCCCTCAATCGCGACCAGCTGGCCTTCAACCGGGCCAGCCTCGGCAAGACCTGCGATGTGCTGGTCGAACGCAAGGGCAAGCATCCCAGCCAGTGGCTCGGCAAGTCGCCCTGGCTGCAATCGGTCCATTTCGAGGGCGAGGCGGAAATCGGCGAGATCGTTTCCGTCACCCTCACCAAGGCCGGGCCGAATTCGCTGCATGCCGTCCGGGCCCTCGAAGCGGTGTGACAATCCACCGCCGCAAAGCACCGCAATGCTTGCCTAACCGTCAGCATCGCCTAAATTCGTGATGACAGCACGAA
>CAYPFE010000478.1:2259-2731 GCA_964409895.1 uncultured Novosphingobium sp. | reverse complement strand
CATAAGCCGCTTGCCTTCAGCCGCGCCGCTTCTGGGGAACAGGAACGCGCCCTGCACCCGCCCCTCTGGCATGGAGGAGAGGCGAATGCCCGCCGGAGCATCGGCACGGGTGCCCGCCGCGATCGAGACCGGCAGGCCCATCGCCTGCGCCTCGCTGGTGGTGACGATACCGGTGATGGTCGCGGCGTGCTGGATGCGATCGTCCAGCAGCGATTTTGGCGGGTCGAAGCCGAGATATCCCGGCTTGGTCCAGTAGTCCTCGAAATATCCCGGATCGAGCTGGAACAGCGGCAGGATGATCGAGGCGAACACGCCCGTATAGTTGTAGGCAATGCGCTCATGCGCGAACCATGCGCGCGGCGGCATGCCCATACGCGTCACCTCGGCAAGTGCCTGACGTTCCTCGGCGTTGAGCCCAGCGAACATGTCGCCGCTGCCACCCGGCTCGATCGCGTCGACGATCTGGTCGAAC
>CAYPFE010000478.1:0-2249 GCA_964409895.1 uncultured Novosphingobium sp. | reverse complement strand
CTGGATCAACTCCTGCAGTCGGCGTGTCACGTCGAGCATCTCTCGGCGGGACGGGAAGCGGAGGAAGACGATCCCGCACTTGTGGGTCAGGACGTCGCGGACCTCCTCGCCAGGCTGCCACCACCACATCGCGTCGACGATCTGGTCGAACTTGCCTTCAAGCACGCGCAGCGCATGCGCCTGGACGGTGAAGACGTTGGGCAGCGAAACCGGCGAGCCATGTATGAACGGTACCGCCCCGTCCCACACGCCTTTGGTATTCTCGACGCAGGCGAAGGTCTTGTAGCCACCGCCGCTGCCGCCATAGACATAGCCGTAGGGCCGGTGCGAACCGTACATTTCGGCAGCAAGGATGCGCGAATATTGCGCGGTCGCAGCACTCGCCCGGAACGCGGCGATGGACAGATCTGCGGTGTGCATTTCCGCCGTCCCCATGTTCGACTCGACCAGATAGCCGCCGCTGGCCGCAGCGAAGGGGATCGAATCGCCGTCGATCCCGCCAAGCCTGCCTCTGGGCGCGACATTCTCCTCACCGGCGATATGCATCAGCGGATGGAAGAAGCGGCCGCGATATTGCTCCTCTGGCGGAAAATACATCGAAAAGCGCAGGCCGGTGTCGGCAAAGCCGCCATGGACGTAGCGATGCCGCACCGGCCCGTCGCGCCACTCGTCGATATCGAGGAAGGGCTTTGTGTAGAGAGGATCGGGATAGAGGTCGTTCGAACCTGCCCGCAGCGCGTCCGCCATTGCTCCGGGCGCCGCCAGCGCGGACCCAAGAGCAGCGCTGCCCTTGACGAAATGTCTTCTGCTTACTGCCATGCCAACTGCCCCCAAACGCGCCCCTAACCTGCCAATATGGGCATGAAAGAATCCGGATGCGGGCGCACGCGGTAATTGTCGGTCTCGTCGCCGAAAGTGACCTTGCCCTCTGCGTCGAGCGCAATGACCGTCGCCATCACCGTGTCCACCGGATAGCCCTTCATCCCCGGCGGCGTTCTGCCCTTGTCGACGATGGAAAGTTCCGAGGCGGCCTTGAGGTCCGTATCGACGAGGATTTCCATGTGGCCGGGCAGGTCCAGCTGTCCGGCCAGTTCGCGGGACAGGTCAGCGCTCTGGTTCGACACGAACTTCACCTGCACTCCGGCGGACGCGAGCGTGTCCGCCCTATCGCGCACTTCCCTTAGCTGCGCCGTGCACAGCGGGCACCAGTTGCCGCGGAAGAAGACGATCAGAACCTTGCTGCCCTTGAGGTCAGAGATCGAGAGCGTGCCACCGTCCAGCCTGTCGAAACTCACGTCCGGCAAGTTCTGGCCAATGACAATCGTTACGCCCGTTTGCCTGCCGTATCGGGAGTAGACCCAGACGTACCACTGCATCACCAGGTAGCCCGCCAGCGCCAGCCCCAGCGGCAAGTACGACAGTGCGGAACTCGGGGAGCCGGCCGAGAGGACCCGCCAGGCCGCCAGCGCAAGGCCCACTGCCGCGACAAGCTGGACGACCGGTAGGCTGGCCGCAGTCCGCGCAACCTCACCCCTGCCCATCACCGCGAACATGTAGACAGGCAGCGCACCCGCAGCGAGCGCAGCGCCCAGCCACGCGAAATTGCCCATGCTGACCGCAAGCATCACAAGGCTGCCAAGCGTGATAAGCATCGAGAGCCCAAGCATCGGCATCATCAGTTTCGACTTCAGGCTCATGCGTGCACGCTCCTCTCCATTGGTTGCAGCCTCTGGCGGACTCCGCCGAGAATGCCAGAAAACGCGTGCCGCGCAAAGCCGTGCGGGCGGCGGAGACGGTTTCCATCGGCCGGGAGCCCGTCTAGGATCGTTGCAAACACGCGACTCCGGGAGAGCGAAAGGATGAGTATCGCCGAAGAGGCCCTTCGCATGGCCAACGACCCGCCGGAATATTTCGGCTGGTCCGGCCTCGCTTCGCATCAGTTGCCACGCGAGGAGTGGCAGGCGATGCAGCTGTCTGGCCTGCAGCAGCGCTTTGCCGATCTGAACGGGCGGCTGGCAGTGCTGACGGCGACTGCCCAGGAGATGGGCATCGATCGGATCGGCAGCATCGAGGACGGCGCCAACCTGCTGTTCCCGCACACCGTCTACAAGAGCTACCCGGTCTCGCTGCTCGAAAGGAACCGCTTCCGCCAGCTCACCAAATGGCTCTCCCGCTTGACGACGATCGATCTCAGCGAAGCCGATGTCGACGATTGCGAGGGCATCGACGCATGGCTGAAGGCGCTGGAA
>CAYPFE010000477.1:0-2740 GCA_964409895.1 uncultured Novosphingobium sp. | reverse complement strand
TGCTGGTCGCCGAAGGCTTCAGCGAGCTGGAGGAAGTCGCCTATATCGAGATGATCGAACTCGCCTCGATCGAGGGATTCGACGAAGAACTGGCCGAGGAACTCCAGAGCCGCGCGGTCGAAGCGCTCGAACGCCGAGAGGAGGCTTTCCGCGAGGAGCGCCGGGCCCTGGGCGTCGAGGACGCGATTGCCGAAATGCCGCACCTCACAGAAGGTATGCTGGTCACGCTTGGCAAGGCCGGGATCAAGACGCTCGACGATCTTGCCGACCTTGCGACCGACGAACTGATCGCCCGCAAGCGTACTGAGCAGCGCCGCCGTGACGGTACCGTCAATCGCCGGATGCGCGAGGAAGACAAGGGCGGCGTTCTCGGCGATTACGGCCTTACCGAAGAGCAGGGCAACGAAATCATCATGGCAGCGCGCGCGCACTGGTTCGACGACGAACCGGATTCGGCGGGCGAGATTGAGGAGGCCGCCGATGCGGACTCCTCGCAATGAGCGCCTGAGCGCAGACAATCGGGCCGACGGACCGGAGAGGAAATGCATCCTTTCCGGCAATCACGCCGCGCGTGACAGCCTCGTCAGGCTGGCAATATCGCCGGAGGGCGAAGTGCTGCCGGACGTGCATGCGCGTGCTCCCGGGCGCGGGGCTTGGATTAGCGTCACCCGTGCGGAGCTTGAAAAGGCGCTGGCGAAGGGCCAGTTGAAGGGTGCTTTGGCCCGCGCGTTCAAGGGTGCGGTGCTTGCGCTGCCCGAGGATCTGCCGGAACGTATCGAGCAGGCCCTGATCCGATCCTTCACCGACCGGCTGGGGCTGGAACTCAAGTCAGGCAACGTCCTGCTCGGTTCGGACCGCATCGCGGAACATGCGCGGGCGGGGCGGATATGCTGGCTTGGCCATGCCGCCGATGCCAGCGAGGACGGGCGGCGAAAGCTGGACCAGGCCTACAGGGTAGGGCTGGAGATGGAAGGTAGCGGGCTGGGTGGCGACGTGTTGCCACTGGACCGGGTGGCGCTGTCTGTGGCATTGGGGCGCGAGAACGTCGTCCACCTGGCTCTGAGCGATGCTGCTGCGGCCGAAAGAGTGGGACTGGCGCACCGGAGGCTCCTGCATTTCCAGGGGCAGTCCGAAGCGAATGGCAAAGAAGTCTGTGGACATGCGGCGGATGCATCGCAGCCTGCCGCGACGTTGAATTGAGATTGAAGGGCGTATTGGAACGATGAGCGAGACCGAAAACAAACCGACGCTGGGCCGCAAGCCGCTTGGGCTGAAGCGCTCGGTGGAAGCGGGAGAGGTCAAGCAGACCTTCAGCCACGGCCGCACCAACAAGGTGGTGGTCGAGGTCAAGCGCCGCAAGCTGATCGCCAAGCCGGGCGCGGCCGAAGCTGCTCCGCCAGCAGAGGAAGCCAAGAAGCCCGAGCCCGCGCCCGAGTTCAAAGCGGCGCCGAAGAAGGCCGCGGAGCCCAAGGAATCCCGTCAGGAAATGCAGACCAGGCTTCTTCGCGAAGCCGAGGAAGCGCGGCTGACTGCGCTCGAGGAAGTCAGTCGCCGCGAGCAGGAAGAACGCCAGAAGTCGCTCGAGGACGAAAAGCGCCGCGCCGAGGAAAACCGCAAGGCAGAGGAGGCTGCCGAAGAGGCGACGCAGGAAGCTCCGGTCGAGGAAGCCCCGCTTCAGGACTTCGAACCGCGTCCTGATGAAGCGCCGACTCCACGCCGGTTTACTCCGATCGAGAGACCGGAGCCTGCCGCCAAGCGGCAGGAACCGCAGGCAAAGCGCTCGGATTCGCAACCGAAGAAGCCGGCACACACGCGCGAACGCAAGTCAGGCGATCGGCGCCAAGCCGGCAAGCTGACGGTTAGTCGCGCGCTGAACGAGGACGAGGGAGCTCGTGCGCGCAGTCTCGCCGCACTCAAGCGTGCGCGAGAAAAGGAACGCCGGGCCCATTTCGCTGGGCAGTCGCAGCCACGCGAGAAGCAAGTGCGCGATGTTATCGTGCCCGAAGCGATCACCGTGGGTGAGCTCGCCAAGCGTATGGGTGAGAAGGGCGCCGACCTGGTAAAGGCGCTGTTCAATCTCGACATGATGGTCACGGTCAACCAGACCATCGATGCCGATACCGCCGAACTGCTGGTTGAGGAATTCGGCCACAATATCAAGCGCGTCTCTGAAAGCGATGTCGATATCAAGACCTCGGACGAACAGGATCCGGAAGAAACCCTGAAGCCGCGTCCGCCGGTCGTCACGATCATGGGCCACGTCGATCACGGCAAGACGAGCCTGCTCGATGCGCTGCGCGGAACCGATATCGTCAGGGGCGAGGCGGGTGGCATCACCCAGCACATCGGCGCCTACCAGATCACCACCAAGGACAAGCAGAAGGTTACCTTCCTCGATACGCCGGGCCATGCGGCGTTCAGTCAGATGCGCGCGCGAGGCGCCAATGTGACCGATATCGTCATTCTGGTGGTTGCCGCCGATGACGGAATCATGCCGCAGACGATCGAGGCCATCAATCACACCAAGGCCTCAGGCGTCCCAATGATCGTGGCGATCAACAAGTGCGACAAGCCCGAGGCCAACCCGCAGAAGGTGCGTGAGCGCCTGCTGGAACACGAAGTCATCGTCGAAGCGATGTCGGGTGAAGTCCAGGATGTCGAAGTGTCTGCGACCAAGGGCGATGGTCTGGACAAGCTGATCGACGCGATCATGTTGCAGGCCGAGCTGCTCGAACTTAAG
>CAYPFE010000476.1:1332-2750 GCA_964409895.1 uncultured Novosphingobium sp. | reverse complement strand
GCTCCTCCTCGATCGAGGGGTAGGGGATCAGCAGCTTGAACAGGAACCGGTCGAGCTGCGCTTCGGGAAGCGGGTAGACGCCCTGGCTCTCGATCGGGTTCTGTGTCGCCACCACCGTGAAATGCGCGGCCAGCGGGTGCGCTTCGCCGTCGAGCGTCACGTGCCGCTCCTGCATCGCTTCGAGCAGCGCGGCCTGGGTCTTGGGCGGCGTGCGGTTGATCTCGTCGGCCAGCAGCAGGTCGCAGAAGATCGGCCCGCGCGTCAGCGTGAACTGGCTGGTCTGGAAGTTGAACAGGTTGGAACCGAGAATGTCGCCCGGCATCAGGTCCGGCGTGAACTGGATGCGGCCGAAATCGAGGCCAAGGCTGGCAGCGAAACACTGGGCAAGGAAGGTCTTGGCGGTGCCCGGCGGGCCCTCGAGCAGCACATGGCCGCGCGCCATCAGCGCCACCAGCAGGTGATCGATGGCCTGTTCCTGGCCGACGATCGCCTTGCCGATCTCGCCGCGTATGGCGTTGGCGAGCTGTCCCACCTCATCCAGGCTGAGCGCTTGCGTTTCTGTCATCTCGTCAGTGTCCTTTCCAGCGCGTGAAGGTCTCTCGCGGCTTTGACGATGGCGTCCTGGCTGCGTGCGGCGCGAAGCCGCCGGGCCAGTTCGGTGAAGGGCGGGGAATCGGGGGAGCGAGAGGCCATGGCGCGGTCGATCGCCTGGTCGGTCGCCTCATGTCCGGCATGCCTGGGGAGCGCCAGCGAGCGGGCAATCCGGTCCCGCGCGCGCTCGACATAGGGTTCGGCGATCAGGTGGAGCCGGCGCGCGCGGCGCATCAGACCGGCCGCATTGGTGACCAGCGTGCGCTTGCCGAATGCGATCATCCGGTCCGCCTTGCCCGCCGGGCCGAAACGCAGGAACGCCATCCAGCCGATCGCCAGTGCCGCCAGCAGCAGGCACAGGGTCGCGGCCAGGAACGGCGGGGTGAAGGCGAGGGTGAGGAGAGTGGCGCTGCGCCCCAGCCCGTTGAGCGTGAGGTCAAAGATCACCGTCTTGCTGCCACCTTCCAGTGATGCCCGGACGAGTGCTTCGGCGAGGCGGGCGTTGGCGGGATCGGCGAAACCGTAATTGTCGAGCAGGTCGGGTTCGAAGACCAGCACGATGGGCGAAAGCCCGGCGTCCATGGCGTATTCGCTCTCTTGCGCAGGGGCGAGCGCGAATTTCTCCAGTGCCGGATAGTCGCCTTCATCGCCGATATAGGCGGCGAGGTAGCGCCCGCCCGGATTGCTCTTGACCAGCGGAACGACCCTGTCCCCCATGCCCCACAGCACCTGGCCCGCGTCCGGAAGCTTGCCCGAAAGCCCGATTCCGCTCCAGTTTCCTGGCTTTCCCTTGGCGACCGCGCCTGTCTCGACTGCGACATCGTCGA
>CAYPFE010000476.1:0-1322 GCA_964409895.1 uncultured Novosphingobium sp. | reverse complement strand
CGAGAAACCCCTTCCAGGCCGGCGTGGTTATCCCCACGAGCTGGACCCAACCCGGCCTGGCGCCCTTGGCGACCGCAGGCACCGGGACCGCGAACCACTTGGGTGTGACGATCAGCGTCGGCCCGACATAGCGGCGCTTGCGCACGATGTTGTCGAGCTCTTCGCCATCGGCATTGTGCGGCGGGGTGAGCACCAGCAGGCCGGGATCGTCGAACGCGCCCTCGCTGCGCGACAGCCGCACCGTGTAGCCGCGCTTTTCGAGATAGGTGGCGAAGCCGGCATAACCGTTCAGCCCCTTGCCGCCTGCATGGGCGCCGCCGTTGTTGGCGGATCCGCCGGTCATGCCCGCACCGATCATCCACAGGATCGCCACGAACACCAGCGCGCCGAACACCACCAGCAGCAGCACGGCACTGGGCGAAAAGGGATTGGCGCCCGCCTGGGGGATCGTAGCCTCGCTCATGACGCCAGCTCGGCTAGCGCGAAATCGGCATAGGCGGCGCGCGCCGCGTCCCAGTCCTTCCGGTCGAGTTCGCGCAAGGCGAACAGGCTGCGTTCGACGCGCACGGCAATTGCGGAGAAAGCCGCGCGCGCACGGTCCGGCAGCATCGGCAGCGCTGCGATCTCACGTGCCGTACTGGCCGGGATCAGCCAGTCGGGCCGGGCATCGGCTATTTGACGGACGCTGCGCTGGAGCAGCAGGTGCGTCGCCTCGTCATAGCGCCCTTCGGCCGCCAGCCGGTCTGCTTCCTCCAGCAGCGCGGCCGCGGCGGAGCGGTCCGGCGCCCATTCGGGTTCCTCATCCTGCACACGGTTCCTGCGTGCAGAGATGACCGGCTCGATCAGCCGCCACAGCAGGAACAGCACCAGCAGAATCGCCAAGGCGATCAAAACCTTGCTCATCACCGGCCATGACATGCCGAGCAGCTCGCCCAGCGGAGAGAGGAGGTCGCGCAGGAATTCGTTCAACGATTTCAGCCACGACGGGGGTTCCGGCGGTTTGAACGGTGGCAACGGCGCGTACTGGATATCATCGAGATCGCGCACGCCCTGCCAGTCGCGCGCGGCGTCCTTAGCCGCCGTCGATCCTTCGATCTGTGGGCCGTCGATCCTCACGCGCGCTTGGTTGCATGGCAGCGGTGCTTACGCAAGCGCGTGTGGTTAATGTCTGTCCGCATGAGCGGAACCTGCACCAGCCCGCACTCCCACCCGGCCTCCCAACGAGATGGTATGATTTGGGAGACCGGGTGGGGTGCGGGCTGGTGCCGTTCAATTCAAGGAGTCTCTAACCCCGCATCCGCGCCTTGGGATAGCTGCCGAGA
>CAYPFE010000475.1:0-2767 GCA_964409895.1 uncultured Novosphingobium sp. | reverse complement strand
TCGGTGAAGATCTCCCATTCGGGGTCGCACTTGAACATGTGCAGCGCCATCGCGACAGCGCCCTGGATAGACTTCCCTGTCTTGCGCGGGGCCATGAATATCTTAAGCGGGTGATCCCGGTCGCTTAGAAACCCCACCCCGTCGTTACCAAACGCCTTGTCGTAACAGGCGGGCGGTATTACAACGCGACCGTTCGCCAGCACCCGGTCTTCTGCGCTCCACTCAAGGCCGTGCGGAAGGAAGAACCGCAACGGATTGTCAATCGCGGCCTCCCTTCGCAACTCCATGAACTTCAGTTCATTCTCGGTCAGTTCGCCTTGCTCGGCGGTATCGAAGAAATTGCCGTGCCAGAACTCCCGCGTGTGATCGTCGTACTGAAGCCACTTGCCTTGAACTGGAACCTTCTGAATCATTCAGTTCAACTTCGGGCACGGCCCATCGTACTGGGGCGGACCATCAATGTCCTCCTCCATGAACTGGACGTGATACAACTGAACCAGGTGCTGAAGCGTATCGGACAAGGCCCCCCGGTTGGGTGCGGCCTCGGCAAGAATCTTGTCGTGCGTGTCCTTGATGCGCTGAAGCGTATCTTGTTTTGGAGTGTTCATAGTGACCACTAGAAAAGCATGTCGTCCTGTTCTTCGCCATCATCAACGCGATAGGACGTGTCCTCGGCGGTCACCTTGATGCCGAAGCACATAAAATCGGTGTACCACTTTCCGTTGTACTCGCGAGACTTGACGCGACCGCGAAGCTCAACCTCGTCGCCCTCGCTCGGGTTCGCCTTGTCAACCTCGCCAGTGCTCTTGCCGAGGAACACGCCCGCCACCACGTTAGTGTACTTGCCGTCCTCAAACTCAATCGCCACGGTCTGCTTGGTCGTGCCCTTCTGCCCAACCGTCTCGACGTCACCTACGTGCGCCACCTTGCCCGAAATAACAATCGGCTCCATCACATCCACCCTTCGTCATCGTTCTCATCGAAATCCTCCGCCTCAACATTGAAGTCGGAGAATGTTTGTGTCGTCTTGTCAAACTTCAGCGTCACCTTCCTGTGATCGCTGCCGCCTCTCAACTTGTCGGAAACCAACTCAACGTGATCCACACCATGATCCAGCACCTTGCCGCCTGTGTTTTCAACGCGAGTCATCTTCACCAGATAGTCCGCATCGTTCCGCAACTCCTTGGACCACCGAACCTTCCCCTCCTCATCAAGATGATGCAACACAATCAGCGGAACTCCAAGCATTTTCTTCAACTTGACCAGTTCGCCGCACACGTTGCCAAACGCCTCGGGGCTCATCTCGGGGCACAACTGCTTCAGGTTGTCCACCACAACAAACGCCGCCCCGTCCGCTACCTTGCTCTTCGCCCAGGCCGTCAGCTTCGTCAGCCCCATCGACTTGTAGCTCACCGGAAACTGATACCGCTCGACGTCCCGCGCAGCCTTCTCGGCACGCGCAAATTCCTCGTCTGTCCCGTCACCGTTCTTCAAGTTCCACGTATCCACCTGACCAACGTGCTGGATCAGGCGCTCAGAGATGTCCTCATCCTCCATCTCAAGCGAGGCATATGCCCCCTCGACATTGCGATCCTCGTTATACACGCACGTCTGCAATGCCAGCGCCGACTTGCCCGTTGCGGGTCCGGCACACAGAAAGATCAGCCCGCGCTTCGGTCGGCCAAACAGTCTGTTCAACCCCGGCGTGGGCCATTCGATCAACCCCTCTTGGAGGTCTGGGTTGCGCCACCGCTCAACCTGCCCCTTTGCGACGTCACTCTTGTTGCGCTCATTTTCCTTCTCAACGCTGACATTCGTGACATGCTCCAGCAAGTCACCAATCACCGCCTCGGGTGCCGACCCCGCCTCAATCTGGGCCGCTCCCATCGCCAACCCACGACGCGCTATCTCACGCTTCCGCTCGTCACACAGCAACTCAATGTAGTGATCCAAGCTGGCCGCAGCACCTGGCGGCAACTCATCAATCAACGTGTCGAGGTATGCGTCATCAACGACGGGGCGCTGATTCTCCATCTCCTTTGTCACGGTGAGTGGGTCAACCGCCGTCCCGTCAGCGAACAGGGTGAAGCACGAGCGCCACACCACCTGATCCGGCCGCTCGGCAAACCACTCCTCTTCGACACCCCGCTCGACACACGTCCTGACCGCCGCCTCACCAGACAGCAACAGGACACCGAGAATTGTTTTGGCCGTGGTGCGGGTCATGCGGAGCGGCCGGAATCGCAGTCACAAATCTCAACGTAAACGAGCTTCACCAAAACCTGTGGAGAGCCAAAGCCCGTTGTACCCATTGCGGTAATTGCGTCTTCCATGCTCTCGCCTTGGTGGGCAACGGTGAGCCCTTCGCATCCGTGATCGGTGAGCAGCAGATAGTCGCCGCCATCGTTGCTGATAACCGTCGTCTGGTTAATGACCATCACGCACTCCTGTACAATTCTTGCTGCTCAATCTCTGTGATGTAATCGTCCATCCACCGCCCCTGGTGCAGCCACGTTGCCGGGTGAGCCACAAACCTCAACTCAGTGCCCGTCACCTCAATCTGCTTGTTGTACTTTTGCACACCCACGCGGATCTCGTTGACGTCATCCACCCGCTCAAGAGCCTTGCTGAACTTCTCCAGCGCCTTGAACTTCCCCACCTTCCTCGGGTACGCCTCCCAAAACGCGGCAAACCAGCGGTCGAACTGTTCCTGTGTGTAGGTCACACCCACGCCACGGTCCTCCCTTGCTTCACGTCCTTGTGGCGA
>CAYPFE010000474.1:0-2777 GCA_964409895.1 uncultured Novosphingobium sp. | reverse complement strand
TCATGCTCCTTCCTCGAAAACACAGTGGCACAGTTCTAGGGGGCTAAGACACAAGCGGAAAATGTGTGTGCTTTTCTTGGCCACCCCGTCGTTCCGAGCTTGTGAGGGCAATGCGTAGTATCGTGATCCGGAGACGTGGGTGAGTGGCTGAAACCAGTTCCCTGCTAAGGAACCGTACTCTATCAGGGTACCGAGGGTTCGAATCCCTCCGTCTCCGCCAACGCCCTTTGATTTTATTGGATAATTTAAGGGCTTTGGCGTTTTGCCCACGTCTTTGCCCACAATAAAGTGCTGATTGTAAGCGGTTCGCAGCGAACCTTGGCGGCCTTAAGATCTCGGATGACGCCACGAAAGTTCAGGCTGCCAGTCGAATCAATAATCGTCTAACATCAACCCCAGCATAACCGGAGTCGTCCACACAGGACGGCACCAGAGGGAGGCCTGCATGCGGCGAGAAACCCGAATTGAGTTCCGGCCGATGCTGCGTCATGGAGCTTCCCTGCTTGCAGTCGCGCTCCTCGCTGGTTGCGGCGGTACCGGTGGCGGAATCAATTCGGCGCCCGCGCCAGCCCCGGCTCCCGCTCCCGCTCCCGCCCCGGCTCCAGCGCCCACGCCCGCACCGACACCGGCCGCTACGTTCGACACCCAGGAATTCCGCCGATCGGATGGTCCTGGTTTTCACGACGCGATTCCGGCCTGGCAAGTCGGCGCCACCGGACAGGGGGTGACCATCGGGATCGTCGACACCGGCATCGATACCGCCAATCCCGAATTTGCCGGACGCATTTCCGGCGCGTCGGCGGATGTCGCGGGGAATCGCGGCCTTGGTGACAGCGACGGTCACGGCACGATGGTGGCGCTGGTTGCCGCTGCGGCGCGCGACAACAGCGGGATTCTCGGTATCGCCTGGGACGCTACGGTTCTGGCGCTGCGCGGCGATTCGCCGGGCAGCTGCGACGGTCCCGACGGCTGCACATTTTTCGACACCGATATAGCTGCGGGCATCGACCGCGCGGTGCAGAACGGAGCCGGAGTCATCAATTTATCGCTCGGCGGCGGGGCTCCAAGCCAGGGCGTGCGCGCCGCGATCGGTCGGGCAGCCGATGCCGGAGTGGTCGTCGTGGTGTCCGCAGGCAACGACGCCAACGATCCCCAGCCGTCGTTCGATCCGAACAATCCCGATCCCTTTGCCATTGGACTGAGGCAGGCCGGCAACGGCAATGTCATCATCGCCGGGTCGGTGGATTCCAGCAGCGTCATTTCGGATTTCGCCAACCGCGCTGGCGCCGAGCAGGACTGGTACCTGATGGCACTGGGTGAGCAGGTTTGCTGTGTTTACGAGAACGGCCAGATCAAGACCGAGGTGCAAGGCGGGCAGACCTTCGTTTTCGTCGTGTCGGGAACCAGCTTCTCCTCACCCCAGATCGCCGGTGCCGTGGCCCTGCTGCGCCAGGCCTTTCCCAACCTCACGGCGACCGAAACGGTCGATCTGCTGCTGAGGACGGCGCGGGACGTGGGGGACGCGGGCACCGACGCGGTTTATGGAAGGGGTATCCTCGATATCGCCGCGGCCTTCGCGCCTCAGGGTACGCTGTCATTCGACGGCGGCACTCAGCCGGTCGCGCTTGGCGATCTCGGCCTGGTGACTTCGAACGCCATGGGCGATGCGGGTGCAAGCGCCGGCTCGCTGCAGGCAATGGTGCTCGACAGCTACCAGAGGGCCTATCGCGTAAACCTCGCGCAGAATGTCCGCGGCGCTTACGTCAATCCGCGATTGGGACGTGCGCTGATCGCGCCGCTGCGCCAGGCGAGTGGGGGAAGCGAGAATCTGGCGCTTGCCTTCTCGGTGGATGCGAGCAGGCAGGCGCAGGGCCTGCCATGGAGCGGGCAGCTGCGGTTGGGGCCCCAGGACTCGCATCGGGCAGACGTGCTCGCAGCCCAGGTAATCGCAAGGCTTTCCCCCAGGACCCGCCTTGCATTCGGCTATGCGCAGGGTGCGGACGGGCTGGTCGCACAAGTGCAGGGCGGCGACCGGCCGGCATTTCTGGTCGCTGGGGCGCCAGCCGACGATTCCGGATTCACCAGGGAGGCGGACATCGCATTCGCGCTACGCCGTGACGCCGGGCGCCTGGGCGTCACTGTCAGCGGCGAAAGCGGCGAGGTGCAATCATTTTCGACGATGCAGGACGTTACCCTTCCGTCGAGCCGCCGGCGGCAAGAGCCCTACACCAGGCTCGGCATCGCGATCGACCGGCAATGGAGCAATGCCGATGTGTCGCTGGGCGCGAGCTGGCTTGCCGAACAGCGCACCGTGCTCGGTGCACGCCTGCACGAGGCCTTCGGATCGCGCGGCGCGGACAGCCTGTTCCTCGATGCAAGGGCAGGATGGAGCTTCAGGCCTGGCTGGCGCCTGGGAGCGGCATGGCGTCAGGGCTATACGAGGGCGCGCGTTGCAGGCGTTCTCGCGCCGGGGTCGCGGATGGTCAGCAACGGCTGGGCGTTCGACCTGACCCGCGCGGCTCTTCTGCAAAAGAGCGACAGCCTGTCGCTTCGCATCAGCCAGCCGCTGCGCGTGCAATCGGGCGGGCTCAATTTCGACCTGCCGGTGGCATACAGCTACGACACGTTGCAGTCGACGCACGGTATCCGTCGCCTGACGCTTGCTCCGCGCGGGCGCGAAATCTCCACCGAACTGGCATGGCGCGGCGCGCTGCTGGGCGGATCGGCCAGCGCCAGCCTGTTCTACCGCAAGGATCCCGGTCACTATGCCGGCCTGT
>CAYPFE010000473.1:0-2778 GCA_964409895.1 uncultured Novosphingobium sp. | reverse complement strand
TTGCCGCCGCAGACCAACGAGGTACGGCGTAGCGCGGCGCTGCATGGCGGCTTCCTCGCCGCCGCCGCTCAGACCGGTCTACCCTTGGCGTTGCGGGAGATCGGCGCAAGCGCCGGACTAAACTTGATGTGGGACCAATTCCGTTATGCCAACGCCGCCTACTCCTGGAAGGTGACCGGAAGCGACGTCTGGATCGAGACCGAGTGGAGCGGTGGCTTGCCCGATGTGGATGCGCCAGTACAGATTGCCGATCGCGCCGGTTGCGATATCTCGCCTTTGGATGTCATTAACTTGGAGGACCGCCGCAGACTTGAGTCTTACGTCTGGCCGGATCAGGCGGAGAGGCTTGAGCGCCTGCGCAGCGCCATCGGCATCGCGAAAAAGTTAAGGCCACGCCTAGACACGGCCGATGCGGAAGATTGGCTGCGCGGCGAACTCGGTCGCCGCACCGCTGGTTTGTGCACGGTGATCTTTCATTCGATTTTCTGGCAGTACATACCGAAGGATAAGCAAGCAGCACTGCGGCAGCTGATCGAAGACGCCGGGTCTGCCAGTGACGGCCGCACACCCCTCGCCTGGCTGCGCCTGGAGCCGGACGAGGTCACGGACTTTCCCGACATCCGCTTGACGATATGGCCGGGCGGCGAAGAGCGCGTGTTGGGCACCGCGCATTTTCACGGCGCCTGGGTGAAGTGGGCTGCTTAGCGGGCCTTCTTTTTTGTGGTCTTCTTATTCGTCTTGTGGGGTTTGCTTTTCGCCGCTTTGGCTTTGAGCGCCGCGTCGCTGGCCTTCAACACCCATGTGCGCGCCTCGTCTCCGTCTTCCAGAACATCCTCTGGCACGCGCCAGAACGACATCTGCACCGGCTTATTCTTACCGCGATAGGTAAACGGCTCCGATCCGGCGTCTTCGTAGTCTTCCTGATTGCCGGGACCAACCTTGAAATAGAGGACATCATCCGCGATCAGACCGAACATTGCGCCATCGCGATAGAGGCCGAAACCACCGAACATGCGGCGCGCACTGATACCGCCGATGTGGTCCAGAACGTCCAGAACGTAGTCACAGTATTCGCGCGAAGCCATTACGCGTCTCTCCGCAGTACGACGAAAGCCCGGAGATTAACGCCATTGTCGCATATAGTCCCGGTACGCTCGATCCGTAGTCCCCTGTTCGTGATTTCCGATACCTTTGTTTCAAAATCCGGCTCGGTGACGTCTGACGATCTCTGCCCCTGGCTTTCAAACAGGATGGCACCACCCGGTGCGGTGAGATCAGCGAGACGATGGGCGAATTCGCCAAAAGGGAGGTCGAACCAACCGTGTACGGCCGCAGCAATCACGACATCGTACACGTCCGTCGTGGCCCACTGCGCCGCATCGGCACTTACAAATGACGCATTAGCAAGTCCGGCAAAGTCGCGTACGACCTCGGCGATCTCAATCAAAGCCGGCTCATGATCGATGCCCAGACAGATGTCTGCGGTTTCCGCTGCGGCGAGCGTCAGAAACCCCGTGTTACAACCGAGATCCAGGACGCGCCGGCCGGCAGCAAGCTCGCGCATCCCATAAGTCGCGGCGCGCCGTTCGGTGTTGCGGCTGCCGCACAAATACGCCGGCGCGTAGCTTTGATACAGCGTGCCGTAATCGCCGAACGCAAGCCGCGACTTTTTACGGTAATCACTCCACAGGGCGCCGACCCGACGGTGTAGGCGGGCGTATTCTTGATGTTGGTCGGACTCGGCCACGGCGGCTGAGAGCGCGCGGGCATGGTGCTGAATGTGGTGGGTGAATGGCCGGGATGAGACGGCGCGCCAGCGCGCCTCAAGAACACCGGCGACATCGCCGTTCCGCGCGGCGGTGTCTGCGTCAGCAGCATGAAGCGCCGGTGTTTCCGCAAGCGCATCGCGCTGCACTTCGGAGAGTTCCTCACCGCGTCGGAATGACGCGAGGCTGTCGGCAAACGCATATTTCGGCGGGTGCGTTTCGGAGGGAATCGTGTTTGCATCTTCGAGAGCGTCGCGCCCGTAAGCATCGGCAAAAGAGCCGAGCCACGGCGCGAATGGGCGCCACAGGCCGACCGTATCGGAACGCGGCACCACATGGCCGTTGAAACTGGACCAGGGAACGGGCACGGAGCTGTCGACGTCGTCCGACGGAGATATTCGATACGGAGTGAGCTCCAGCGCGGAGAGAATTGCATCGATGACGGGTTGCGGCTGAGTCACCAACGTTTCAAAGCGCACGGTGGCGGCAACCGGAGCCCAGCCTGACCAGTGCGCGTTGAGCCGCACATGCGCCTGCAAACGATCGGCAATGCCCGCCCAATTGTCGGCCCAATGCCCTCCGGTGACGAAGTGACGGGCAAACACGCTAACCGCCGTATCCAGCGGATTACGGTCGATAAGCACGACACGGGCGTCAGGGCATATCGCGAGCAGGAGGTCGAGATAAAGAATATTTGTGGGGTGTGTATCGATGACGAACTTGGCGTCCCCGCCGAGGACACATAGCGTCTCGCGATAGAGCTCGGCGGCAGCACGGCGGCTTGATTCGTCTTGAAGGCAATCGGTCTCGGCCAAGCGGGGCAGCACGCCGGTTTCATCCGCGGCCGCGATGTCCGGATGTACGCTCAGCCAGGATTGCAGCAACGACTTCCCCGAGCGCGACGGACCGCAGATGATAAGCGGTGTCGGTGCGGTTGGCGGCTCACTGACGATCGCCGGCGGCTTCCGGCTTAATATGCATTCCGTGCGGTCCAAGAAGGCGCGGCCGGACA
>CAYPFE010000472.1:0-2780 GCA_964409895.1 uncultured Novosphingobium sp. | reverse complement strand
GTCCTTGTCGAACTTCTGCCGGTATTCGATGGCCAGTTTGCAACAGAAGGTCACGGCCTCGGGATCGTCGCCGTTGACGTGGAACACCGGGGCCTGGACGCCCTTCACGACATCGGAAGGGTAGGGTGAATTGCGCGCGAACTGCGGGCTGGTGGTGAAGCCGATCTGATTGTTGATGATGAAATGGATGCAGCCGCCGGTGGCATAGCCGCGAATACCCTGGAACCCGAGCGTTTCCCAGACGATACCCTGTCCGGCAAAGGCGGCGTCACCGTGGATCAACACGGGCAGCACTTCGTCCATCTCGGTCAGGTCATCGCGCATCTGCAATGTAGCGCGCACCTTGCCGAGCACGACCGGATCGACCGTTTCGAGGTGGCTGGGATTGGGCACCAGGCTCATGTGCACCGAAATCCCGTCGAACTCGCGGTCGGTCGAGGTGCCGAGGTGATACTTGACGTCGCCCGAACCGCCGACATCGTCGGGATTGGCGCTGCCGCCCGAAAATTCGTGGAAGATCACCTTGTACGGCTTGGCCATCACGTTGGCGAGCACGTTGAGGCGGCCGCGATGGGCCATGCCGAAGACGATTTCCTTCACGCCGAGTTGGCCGCCGCGCTTGATTACCGATTCGAGCGCCGGGATCATCGCTTCGCCGCCGTCGAGGCCGAAGCGCTTCGTGCCGACATATTTGCGGCCGAGATAGCTTTCGTATTCCTCGCCACGGATGACGGCGGAAAGGATCGCCTTCTTGCCCAGCAGCGTGAAGTCGATCTTCTTGTCGGCGCCTTCGATTCGCTCCTGCAACCAGCGCCGTTCGGCGACATCGGCGATATACATGTATTCGAAGCCGACATTGCCGCAGTAGTTGGCACGCAGGATCTCGACCAGGTCGCGCACGCTGACCCATTCGAGGCCGAGGTTTCCGCCGACATAGACCTGGTCGTCAAGCTTTTCCTCGGTGAAGCCGTGGAACTCCGGCGTCAGGTCGCGCGGCAACTTTGACTGATGCAGGCCTAGCGGATCGAGATTGGCCGCCAGATGGCCGCGACCGCGATAGGTGCGTATCAACATCATGGCGCGAACCGAATCGGCGGCAGCCTGTTCGATGCGCGATTCGTCGATGGGCGCGCCGGGCTTCTTGACCGCCTCTGCAATGGCTGCGCTGAGGGTCGTCGGATCGAGCGCCTGGGTCAGCTCGTCCTCGTCCGCGCCGCCGACCAGCGGCCAGCCCGCACGCTGCCATGACGGACCAGGCTGTGGCCCCTGATCTTCGGAGTCCGGAAGGAATTCGAGATTTTCGTTGCCCATCGGAATCGCCTTTCCGCACCGGAAATGGTCCAGCGCCAGTCAGTCAAACTGTTCAGGGCTTTGCGGGTTGCCAGAGGGCCGACCCATGCCCTTGTTATGGTTTACCGCCGCCGGGCGGCACTCTCAGGCAATTTCCTTGAGCAGCGCGTCGAGCGTCGTGCCCAGCTCGCTCGGCGAAGGCGAGACGCGGATGCCCGCGCTCTCCATCGCCTCGATCTTGTCGTCGGCGCCGCCCTGTCCGCCCGAGACGATCGCTCCGGCGTGGCCCATGCGGCGGCCCGGAGGCGCGGTGCGCCCGGCGATGAAGCCGACCATCGGCTTCTTCCGGCCGGCTTTCGCTTCGTCCTTGATGAACTGCGCGGCTTCTTCCTCGGCAGAGCCGCCGATCTCACCGATCATGATGATCGACTTGGTGGCATCGTCGGCCATGAACAGTTCGAGCACGTCGATGAAGTTGGTGCCGTTGACCGGATCGCCGCCGATACCGACAGCGGTCGTCTGGCCAAGACCTGCATTGGTAGTCTGGAACACGGCTTCATAGGTCAGCGTGCCCGAGCGCGAGACGACGCCGACCGAACCCCTGGAAAAGATCGAGCCGGGCATGATGCCGATCTTGCACTCGTCGGGGGTCAGCACGCCGGGGCAGTTGGGGCCGATCAGCCGCGACTTCGAACCGGAAAGCGCGCGCTTGACCGGGATCATGTCGAGCACCGGGATGCCTTCGGTGATGCAGACGATCAGCTCGATTTCGGCGTCGATCGCTTCCATGATCGCGTCGGCGGCGAAGGGCGGCGGGACGTAAACGCACGAAGCGGTTGCGCCTGTCGCGGCCTTGGCCTCGGCGACGGTGTTGAATTGCGGCAGCCCGAGAAATTCGGTCCCGCCTTTGCCGGGGGTTACGCCCGCGACCATCTGTGTGCCGTAATCGAGCGCGGCCTGGGTGTGGAACGAGCCGGTATTGCCGGTCATGCCCTGGGTGATGACCTTGGTGTTCTTGTCGACGAGGATGGACATATTCGCTTTTCCGTTAGTGCGCTCCTGCAAAGGCAGGAGCCTCTTGCAACAGGTCCCTGCCTGCGCAGGGACTCACAAATCACTTCAAGCTTGGATCGATCTTCTTGCAGGCCACCAGCAGTTCCTTGACCGCGTTGACCGAGACATCGAAGCCCTTCTTCGCCCTGGCGTTCAGCTTGATCTCGACGACCTTCTCGACGCCGCCCGCGCCAATGATGCAGGGCACGCCGACGTAGAGGTTCTTCACGCCATACTGGCCGGTCAGGTGAGTGGCGCAAGGCAGCAGGCGGCGCTGATCCTTGAGATAGCTTTCGGCCATCTCGATCGCGCTGGTTCCGGGCGCATAATAGGCCGAGCCTGTCTTGAGCAGGCCAACGATCTCGCCGCCGCCGTTGCGGGTGCGATCGACGATGGCGTCGATGTTCTTCTTGGTTGACCAGCCCATCTTGATGAGA
>CAYPFE010000471.1:0-2795 GCA_964409895.1 uncultured Novosphingobium sp. | reverse complement strand
ACAAATACCGCAGAACGCCGCAGGGCTGGCGCTTCACCAGCAGGGCGATCTGCGCCGACTGGTTCGGGCCTGAGTTCGAAGCTGCGGCGCCCGTTTCCGGGGTCGGGCTCAGGGGCACGATGGGCCCGGACGATCCCTTCTTTACCGAAGTCCCCCGCCTTGCCGCATCGCTGCGCGACTTAGCCGGGCACAGATAGGAGACCCTCGCAATGGAACGCGTATTCGTCCTCTTGAAGCGCAAGCCGGGCATGTCCTTCGAGGACTTCCGCGAGCATTACGAAAACAGCCACGCCAAGCTTGGCGAGAAGTATTTCGGGCACCTCTTCGCCTCATATCGCCGCAATTACATTCGCGAAGGGACGCGCTTTGCCGACGGATCGGTGAAGGAGAACGCCTATGACTGCCTTACCGAACTCGTGTTCCACGAGGCCGGCGGCTATGCCGAACTGAAACGCATCGCCAGCCAGCCCGAAATCCAGGCAATTCTTGCCGAGGACGAAGCCCGGTTCCTCGACCGCACGCTGAGCGGCAATGTGATAGCCGATCCGGTAGAAAGCGATCTTTCGCGTTTTGGGTAGAGCCGCCCTCTAACGCACCCGCTTCAGATAAAGCCCGTCGCCGCGCTTCTCGGTGGTGAAATTGGGTAGCGATTCGACCAGGTCCGAAAGCCGCGAGAAACCATAGCTTCGCGCGTCGAAGCTCGACCGGTTGGCGACGCGCTGGCCCACTTCCGAAAGGCTGGCAAAGCCGTTTTCGTCGCGCTTCGAGGCTTTCCATGCGTCCCCCAGCGCATCGACCAGCTTGACATCGACCTTGGGCTTGTCCTTATCATCGCCGTCGTCGTCCTCGGGCAATGCGCTGAGATCGATGAAGCGGGTACAGGCCTGGCGGAATGCCTCGGGCGTACGGTTGGTGCCGAAACCGTAGACAGGCAGACCGTTCTGGCGGATGCGCATGGCGATCGGCATGAAATCGCTGTCGCTCGACATGATGCCGAAGCCTTCGACATGGCCGCCGTAGAGCAAGTCCATGGCGTCGATCGTCATTTTCATGTCGGTCGCGTTCTTGCCCTTGGTGAGATCGAACTGCTGTTGCGGTTCGATTGCATGACTGTGAATCACCGAGGCCCATCCCTTGAGCGCAGGCTTGTTCCAGTTGCCATAGGCGCGGCGGATATTGACGGTCCCGATATCGCCAAGGATCGTCAGCGCGGCATCGAGGCTGCCCGCCGAGACATTGTCGGCATCGATCAGCAGCGCGATGTTGCGGCTGCGGCTGGTTCGGGATTCGGACAAGAATTTCGCCTTTCCTTGGCTGAGTTGCGAGTTGTTACAGGTCGTAGGCCTGCAATTCAAATTGCTGTCCCAGCGTCAGTAGCCCGGTGCTGATGATGTCGGTCCACACCCAGATTTGCTTGATCGGAGTATCGCTCGCCCTCGCCTCTTCCAGCGTTCGCTCCATTCCGAAGCCGAGTTCGAGCCGACCGGCCATTTCCCCTTTGGCCAGGGAGCCAAGCCGGGTGATGACATCATCCAAGGCCGCAACGCTCGGCAGTCGCATGCCGACATGGGTGGCGCGAAACGCCTTGTCGCGCTGGAGCGAGCGGTAGTCCGCCGCTGCGGCGCCAAGCCCTTCGCCATCCGCCGCCATCTGCCGGGACAGCGCATCTTCAAGCGCCAGCTGCTCGGGCTCGGCTTCGGACGCGAACATGTCGTTGTTGCCATGCGGCGAGCCATCGAGACTGACGACGATATAGGCTCCGTAGGGCGGTGTATCGATCGTAGTGCAGGCACAACCCAAAGCCTCGAACAGGCTAACCGCAAGCCCACCCTCGCCTGGCCGGTGCGCGAATTCGACATGGTTGAGCCGGCGGTCCCTGCCGAGAGCCCCACTCATGTTGCCGTCCCTGTAATTCTCGCTTCGGGCGGCACCGGCCAGTCCTGCTCGGCAATGCGGTTCAATCCTGTCTCGAACCGCCGGACGATAATCTGGCCGTATACGCCTTCGCGCGCGAATGGTTCGGCATCGAGCCAGGCGTGAACCTCATCAGCGCTTTCGGCTTCGAAGATATAGAACGAGCCGCTCTGGTTGCCGTCATCGTCGAGGAAGGGGCCTACCAGCCTGATCGGCGCGTCATTGCCCCAGACATAGGCGCGGTGCGCATCGCGGTGGGCGGCGCGCCTCTCCAGCGAGTCCGTCCCGGTGTCGAGCGCGATTGCTGCAAACAGCGGCATCAGCCTTTCTTCCCGATCTGGTCCATCTGCAGATAGCTCAGCCGTGAACGGCGGATGCGCCATTGGCCGTCGTCGCAGCGCACATAGCGCTCGTGATAGTGTCCGAAGCCCAGATGCCCGCTGTATCCCATCTGTCTGGCCTGTTCCTCGGGATAGGTGTTGCGGTCCTGCATCGCCCAGGTCACGTCGGCGGCGTCCGCCCCGTCGAAGGCGATTTCGGGGTTATGGACGTGGTGTGTGGTGATCCAGGTCTCGACATGGCCTCTAACCGAGGCGACCGCAGCGTCGCGTCCCTGATGCACAGTTCCGTCGGGCGGCAGTTCAAGTTCGAAATCCTCAGTGAAGCAATCCGTGTAGCCCGCCCAGTCCTTGGTATCGAGGCAGCGGCAATAGCGCGCCTTGGTCTCGCAGATCGCTTTCCAGTCTTCGAAATTCGTGGCCATTGAACGCTCTCCCAAATGAATTTCTCGGGCGCATGATGATTGAATGGCGCGGGAAGGCAAGCCGCAGATTCGGCACTACCCTCGACGCATCGCGACACTTCGTGCATTAGCCTCTTTC
>CAYPFE010000470.1:0-2799 GCA_964409895.1 uncultured Novosphingobium sp. | reverse complement strand
ACGAATTCTTCCAGCCAGTTATCGAAATCGCTGCGGTATTTCGGCTCGACATAGTCGCGGTATTGCTCGACCGGCGCGCCGACATGGCCGTCGGACGAGATGACCAGCAACCGTTCCGCCTCAGCTGATTTCGTCATGGTCTCCTCCCTGTCAGTTCGATCCGCCCTCGCCCGTCTCCGCCGCGTGCTGGGCGAAACGCTGTTCAATCGCCACCTTGGTCTGCGCGGAAAGTTCGCCGCGCACCTTCATCACCCATTCCATCGAATCCTTGCGGTTGACGTTGAGCCCCTGGAAATGCGGAACGACATAGCGCTGGAACAGCTCGTAGCTCTTGGCCGTGGCTGCGCTGTCCGCCCAGTTGTGGGCGAGCAGCATCAGGCAGCCGAATCCGCCGGTCTCGTCGATCAGCCCCTGGATTGTCCTGATGGCGTCGTCAGGCGTGCCGATCACCGCTGCATCAAGATTGGCGTAGGCCTCGACCATCTCCTCGGTCGAAAGGCCTTCGGGCAGGATCGGAATCTGGGCGACATTGCGGAAATAGCCGATCCACGGTTCGAGGCCGAAACGGCAGTCGCGTACCGCCTGTTCCTTGGTTTCGGCGAGATGCACCTGGATCACCAGCCGCCATTTCGACCGGTCAACCGTCTTACCATGCCGTGCGGCGGTCTCCTCCGCCATCGCCCAGTTCGAGGCCAGCGACTTGAACGCCTCTGCTCCCAGAGCCTGGAACGACAGCATGCCGATGCCGTGCTTGCCCGCTGCCGTGGCCCCACTGGGCGAGACCAGCGAGGCGACCGCCATTTCCACCCTTGGCTGGGTATAGGGCAGCATCTGCAGTCTGGCGTCCTTCAGCGTGAACCACTCGGTCTCCATGGTGACGACTTCGCCGCGCAGCAGCTTGTCGAGCGCCGTGATCGCTTCGTCCATGCGGGGGCGCAGCCGGTCGATCGGGATGCCCTGCATCATCGCATCGGACGGCAGCGCGCCAGGCCCGACGCCGAACATCACCCGGCCGCGGGTAACGTGGTCGAGATAATTGATCCGCTCGGCCAGCATCAGCGGGGTATGATAGGGAAGCGAGACGACGCCGGTGCCGAGGCGGATATTCCTCGTGCGCTCGGCGGCGGTGGCGATGAACATTTCCGGCGGACCGATGGTTTCGAAGGCGGCGGAATGGTGCTCACCGACCCATAGCTCGTCAAAGCCCAACCGGTCGAGATGTTCGGCCAGCCAAAGGTCGCGATGCAATGCCAGGTGCGGGTTTTCCTCCAGCGCATGATAGGGTGGCAGGAACACCCCGAATCGCATCCGTTGGTCCGTCATCCTCGTCCCCTTGCCTGCTTTTCATGGCATCATCCGCCATTGGTAACGCAAGGGCGAGCCGATGCAACCGCTCTCTGGGCGAAGCGGACCGCCGGGCTACGCAACCAGAGCTCCTGCGTTGTCTCGCCGCGGATGGCTCGCTAGACTGGCGCAAACCGCAGACAAGGACACGGCAGCGATGACCATGGCGAAGATCGGCGAACGGATGGACACCGCTCCCTATATCAAGGACCTCGATTTCACGCCCTTCCGGATGCGGGCCTCGACGGACCGATACTGGTCGCAGGACTTCCTTGAACGGGAACGCGAGAACCTGTGGATGCGCGTGTGGCAGACAGTGGGCCGCGCCGAAGACATTCCCAATGCCGGCGACTGGATGGAATACAAGCTGTTCGACCAGTCCTATGTCGTCGTGCGCGGCAAGGACGGGACGATCCGCGGCTTCGTCAATGCCTGCCGCCACCGTGGCAACGCCTTTTGCGAGGGCAAGGGAAATTCCGCCCGCTTCACCTGCCCTTATCACAACTGGTCCTACGGACTTGACGGGCAGTGCCTGTCGGTCGCCCGGCCCGATTTCGATGGAACGATCGAGGAGTTCACCGGCGCCGCCAAGGAGGAGCTCGGTCTGGTGCAAGTGCCGGTCGACGTCTTCGGCGGGTTCATCTTCCTCAATCCCGACCCCGCCTGCGCCCCACTGCAGGAGTTCCTCGGCGAGGCCGGCGAGTTCCTCGCCGCTTACAGATGCGAGGAAATGGTCGCTTACGGGCTCAATGTGAAGGAAACCATCGAGTGTAACTGGAAGGTGGTGATGGATGCTTTCCAGGAAGGCTACCACATCCAGGGCGTCCACCCCGAGCTGGTCGCGGCGATGGACGAATCCAAGGAACGCTACGGCTTTTTCGGCGACCATTCGATCGCCACCGGCCCGTTCGGGGCGGCCAACGAAATCAGTGTCGAGGAGGAGATCGAGGGTGTCCGCAACCTGCCCGCGACCTTCCCCGCCGTCGCCGACTCATTGCGGCGCTTCGAGGAACTGATCGCGCCGCACCGGGGGGCTGACGGCAAATACGCCCTGCCGGCAGACAGCTCGCCACGCCTGCTGCTGCAACAGGCGCTGGAGGAAACCTGGACCGCCAAGGGACTTGACGTGTCCGGGCTGACCAGGAACCAGCTCACCGACAACCAGTTCTATATCCTGTTTCCGAACTTCTTCATCACCATCCACGCAGGCGAAGGCACCTTCATCGGCGCGGTCCCGCACCCCAGCGGCGATCCCAACCGCTGCATATGGCACGTCGCCAACTACCAGTGGTTCCCGCCGGAAGAGCGCGCGGAAAAGCAGACCCCGCTTACCGAGATCGCCGAGGGCGACCATTTTCCCTATTTCCTTGCGCTGGAACAGGATTACCAGCAGATGGAGCACCAGCAGCGGGGCTTGCGCAACCATGCACTCAAGGAAATGGCGCTGACCAAGCA
>CAYPFE010000469.1:0-2804 GCA_964409895.1 uncultured Novosphingobium sp. | reverse complement strand
TGGCTGGTGACGGCGGACGAGATTCCCGATCCCAACGTGCTCAGCTACAAGTTCTGGGTCGACGACGAGCTGCGCGGCGAACGCGATTTCGCCGACCTAACCGGCAGCCCGGCGGAAATGATCGCCTTCGCCTCGACCTCGATGACGCTCTATCCCGGCGATATCCTGATGTCGGGTGCAGCTGATGTCGCGCCGATCAAGCCCGGCGAAACTCTGAAGCTGACGATCCCGGAAATCGGCACGATGACGGCCAAGGTCGAAGTCTCACCCTATGCACGGGAGAAGCCCTGGGGGAGCTGAGACCGAAGGCTTAGGCTCCCGTCCCTCCACCCAGCAATCGTCCCTCGAACCCGTCCGGCCCGACCGGCACACTGCCCTGCACCGTAACCCGCCGCAGGTGCCGCACCACGCCCGCGCAATCCGCGACGGCGCGGTGCTGGGTGGCGCGGTTGTCCCAGATGGCAACGTCGCCCTTGCGCCAGCGCCAGCGCACGACATTCTCAGGCTTGGTCACATGGCCCTGCAGTAGCGCGTGCAGCTGGTGTGAATCGCTTTGCGACAGCCCGGTAAAGCCCGTCAGGAAATGGCCGAGCAGCAGCGCGCGCTCGCCGCTTTCGGGATGGACGCGGACCACCGGGTGCTCGCTCTCATAGACGGTGGAGGCGAAGACCTTGCGGTAGGCCGCCTGGCCTTCGCGGGTCGGGAACATCTCCGAGGCGTCGTGAAGGTTCGAATGCACCGCGCGCATCCCTTCGACCGTCTGACGCAGCGTTTCGGGGAGGCGCTGATAGGCCGCCGCCGTGTTGGCCCAACAGGTATCGCCTCCGGCGGGCGGCACCTCGATGGCGCGCAGGATCGAGGCGTCGGGCGGCGCGGGCATGAAGGTGACATCGGTGTGCCAGCTGGAGGCAACGTCGCCGGTCTCGGTGCGCAGGTCGAGCACGGCACGAGTGCCGGGCAGGACCGGCGCGGTCGGATGTTCGACCAGCTCGCCCAGAAGCGCTGCGAAATCCTCCTGGTCCTTGTCGGACATCGCGTGCTGGTCGCGGAAGAACACCACCTTCCACTTCACCAGCGCCGCGCGGATCGCCGCGACGGTTGCCGCGTCGAGATCGCCGGAAAGTTTCACGCCCGAGATCACCGCTCCGGTGGCCCCGGTGACCGGCGCGATGTCGAGCTGCTGCGCCGTTTCCTGCAATGTCACCATCCCGCGCGTCTTTCGCCCTGTTGTCTTTGCGTTCACGGTGTAGGACAGATAGCAGGATTGGCAACCGGCAGGATGAGACGGCATGACAATTCCGGCAACCAGCCTCGATATCATCGGCGAGGCTATCGCGGACGATCCATACCCGGTGCTGTCCGAACTGCGCGCGCTCGGCCCGGTGGTGTGGCACGAGGCCTATGGCAGCTGGCTCGTCACCACAGACCGGGAAATCCGCAAGGTTCTGGCCGACCAGCAGCGCTTCACCGTCGAGGGATCGGTGCTCGAAGAGCTGTTCGGTGCCAACGCCTTCATCTCCACCGACGACCGCCACCGGCACGATACATTGCGCAACGTTTTCGCCGTCGCCTTCCGCCACGACGCGCTGGAGCGGCTGCGGCCGCGTATCGCAGCGCTGGCGGAAGAGCTGCTTGCCCCGATCGCGACGCGGCTGGAGGCAGGCGAAAGTGTCGATATCGATGCGGCGCTGTGCCGGGGGCTGCCCGCCCGCGTGATCGGCGCGATGATGGGCGTGGAGGAGCACATGCTGGCGGACGTGATGCACTGGGCCGACCTGATGGTCGAGGGCGGCTCGGTCTATCTCGACAGGGACGAGGCCGACAGGCGCATCGCCATTCGTGAAGGCGCCAAGGCCTCGCTCTCGGACTATTTGCTCGGGAGGATGGCGAACCGGCGTGCAAACCCGCGGGACGACCTCGTCTCGCTGCTGGTCACCGCCGAGGCCGCTCGCGGCATTCCCGACGAACTCCTGGTCGAAAACCTGCGCCAGCTGCTGTTCGCCGGCAACGAGACCACCGCCAAGTGGCTCGCCAATATCTTCGTTACCTATGGCGAATACCCTGAGGTCCGGCGCGAACTCGCCGCCGATCCCTCGCTGGTCGCACAGGCCAACGACGAGGTGATGCGCTGGCAGAACCCGATCGGCACGATCATGCGCATCGTGCGCCACGGCCCGGTCGAACTGGGCGGGGTGACGATGGCCGACGGCGATCCCGTCAGCCTTGTGCTGACCAGCGGCAACCGCGACGAGGCGCGATACGAGAGTGCCGAAAGCTTCGACATTCACCGCAAGCCGCAACCCAATCTTGGCTTCGGCTTCGGGCTGCACAACTGCCTGGGGCTCGCGCTCGCAAAGCTCGAAGCGGAGGTTGCGGTGCAGGCGTTCCTCGCGAAAATTTCGGATTACCGGATCGTTTCGCCCTACCGCTATTCCCCGGTGCCGGCACGCGGGCCCTCGCCGGTAACGATCGCCCTGCAGGGCTGACAGGAGAATTCATGGCTGCAACCGATAAGACGGCTCGTTTCTGGGACAAGACCGCAGCGAAGTACGCCCGCAGCCCGATTGCCGACGAAGCGGCCTACCGGGCCAAGCTGGAGTTGACGCGCAAGCATTTCAGGCCGGACATGGACTTGCTTGAGATCGGCTGCGGCACGGGATCGACGGCGATCCTGCACGCACCGCATGTCAACTCGATAAGGGCGGTCGACATATCTCCCGCCATGCTGGAGATCGCGCGCGGCAAGGCGGCGGAAGCGGGCATCGCGAATGTCACCTTCGAGGTGGGGGCGGCCGATACATTCG
>CAYPFE010000468.1:0-2828 GCA_964409895.1 uncultured Novosphingobium sp. | reverse complement strand
GTGTATCGGCCAAAACCAAGGCGAATGGAAGACTTCGCTTGCGCAACGCTCAATCCGATGGCGCGCAGCACGTGGCTGGGACGCCCGGAACCGCTGGCACAGGCCGAGCCGGCGGAAAAGGCAATGTCTCGCAAGTCGCTCATCAGCCGCGCAACATCCAGCCCGTCGAGCCGCAGATTGAGGTTCCCGGGCCAGCGCTCGTCCTCCGATCCATTGAGAATCCATCGCGACAACATGTCACGAGCGCGCCACCAAAGCGCCACCAAATGCGCACGATCCTCCTCCATCCGCTGCTTCGCGAGATCAGCGGCCGCACCGAACCCCGCGCACAGCGCCGGGCTCAACGTACCGGACCTCAAACCCTGTTCCTGCCCGCCGCCATGGATCAGCGGTTGCAGGTCGATCCCGTCCCTCACCCACAGCGCGCCGATGCCCTTGGGGCCGTAGAGTTTGTGGGCCGACAGCGCGATCAGGTCGGCACCTGCCGGCGGTTCCAGCTTGCCTGCTCCCTGCACCGCATCGCAGACGAACAGCGCGCCTGCCGCGTGGGCCGCTTCGGCCAGCGCTTCGGCCGGCTTGATGGTGCCGATCTCGTTGTTGACCTGCATGACGGCGACGACATCGATGCCCGGCGCGATCTCGCAATCCGTCGGGACCAGGCCCTGCGAATCCACGGCCAGCACATCAACCGTGGCACCGCTTGCCTTAGCCGTGTCGAGCACGGCGGCATGTTCGATCGCGCTCACCGCAATGCGCTTCGGACCGAGGCCGAGGATGGCAAGGTTGAGCGCTTCGGTGGCGCTGCCGGTGAAGACCACCGTGCCACCCGGCGGCAGCAATGTTGCCACCTGCCCACGCGCCACTTCGACAGCAGCGGCAGCGGCCCTTCCGGGCTTATGCGCGCTGTGAGGATTGGCGAAACCCGGCTCCTCCGGCCCCGCCAGCCACGGCAGCATCGCCTCGCGCGCCTCGGGCGCAAGCGGGGTGGTCGCCTGGTTGTCGAGGTAGATCATCGCGCGCCTTCCTGCGCCATCGCCAGCCATACTTCGGCGAAACGTTCGATATCCGCGGCCGTGGTGGTCCAGCCGATACTGATGCGGATCGTCCGGCCCGCCAGTTCGTCCGCCACGCCCATCGCTTTGAGTACGTGGCTAGGGCGCATCGAGCCGGACGAACAGGCGCTGCCCTGGCTTACCGCGATTCCGGCAAGATCGAAACGCATCAGCTGCGCCGAAGCGGAAAGACCGGGCATGGCGATGGCGTCGATGTATACGGACTGCTGCTCGAACCCGTCGCCGAACCAGACACCGCCGGCCTCGCGGACCTGTTGCGCCAAAGCGGCCTTGGCCTCGAATACTCCGCCCGCGACATAGGGCACCCCGCAAACCTCCAACGCAGCCACCATGCCGAGGATGCCGGGCAGGTTCTCGGTGCCGCGCCGATAGCCGCGCTCCTGCCCGCCCGCGGGCTCAAGCATGGCGTAATCGCGCACCAGCAGCGCGCCGACGCCGACTGGCCCGCCGAACTTGTGTCCAGCGACGATCGCCATGTCGACTTCGTGGGGCAGCGGATATTTGCCGACGCTCTGGGCGCAGTCGGAGAGGATCAGCCCTCCCGCGTCGTGAACCATATCGACGATATCACCGAGATCCTGCTTCACGCCGGTTTCGGAATTGAACCACTGAATCGCCACCAGCGGCTTGTTCGCTCTGGCGAGTGCCTGTTCGAAGCGTTGCGGGTCAACCTCCCCATTCTCCATCACCGCGAGCCGAGGCGCTCCGGGCGCGGCTGCCAGCACGCAATCGTGTTCCACCGCGCTGACGAAACGTTCTTCGGCATTGGCGTTGCTCATTGCGAGCAATGCTGCCTCGCTGGCGCCGCTGGTGAAGATGATCTCGCCATCCCAGCCGAGCAGAGCAAGGATCCGCTCCCGCGCATCCTCCAGCGACGCTCTCGCCGCCCGGCCCTGCTGGTGCGGGCTCGAAGGGTTCGCCCAGATCTCCGCACCTTCCAACCATGCCTGCCGTGCTTCCGGGCGAAGCGGTGTCGTGGCGGCATGGTCGAGATAGACAGGGTTAACGAACATCGTTCAAACGTTGTTTTTGGGAGATGGACTTCTATATAGCGCTCAAAATCCCATTCGCACGCCCCTTGCCGTCCGGCATCCCCCGAAGATGCTGCGTGAGGGGCCACTACCCAGGTCAGGTTGCAGAAAATGCCCTCAGTCATCTTTCCAGGTCCAGAAGGCCGCCTCGAAGGCCGTTTCCAGCCGGGTCCGCGCCCGCGTGCGCCCGTCGCCATGATCCTACACCCGCATCCTCAGGCGGGCGGGACGATGAACGACCGCATCACCCAGTATATGTACAAGACCTTCGTCAACCGCGGCTTCGCCACGCTGCGCTTCAATTTCCGTGGCGTCGGCCGCAGCCAGGGCAGCTTCGACAACGGCATCGGCGAGCTTTCCGATGCCGCCGCCGCGCTGGACTGGGTGCAATCGATCCATGCCGAAGCCTCCACCACCTGGATCGCCGGCTACAGCTTCGGTGCGCTGATCGGAATGCAGTTGTTGATGCGCCGTCCGGAAATCCGGGGCTTCATCTCGGTTTCGCCGCCCGCCAACATGTATGATTTCAGTTTCCTTGCACCATGCCCGGCCTCGGGCATCATCGTGCAGGGCACGGCTGACACGGTGGTAACGCCGGGCGCTGTCCAGAAGCTCGTCGACAAGCTGCGCACGCAAAAGCACATCACCATCCATCACGACGAGATCCCGCGCGCCAACCATTTCTTCGAGGAAGAGATCGACGAGATGATGCGCTCGGTGGACA
>CAYPFE010000467.1:0-2828 GCA_964409895.1 uncultured Novosphingobium sp. | reverse complement strand
AGCCCGGAGGTGATCCTGATGGACGAACCCTGTTCCGCGCTCGACCCGATCGCCACGGCACGCATCGAAGAGCTGATCGACGAACTCAGGGACAATTACGCCATCGTCATCGTCACCCACTCGATGCAGCAGGCCGCGCGCGTCTCTCAGCGCACGGCCTTCTTCCACCTCGGGATGATGGTCGAATATGGAGTGACAGAGGACATCTTCACGAATCCCAGGGAGAAGCGCACCCAGGATTACATCACCGGGCGCTACGGTTGACGGATATTGCCATGGTCGAACACACAGTAAAGGCATTCGAGAACGAGATCAGCCAGCTTCGCGGCCTGATCGCGGAAATGGGCGGGCTGGCCGAAGTCGCGATCCGCGATGCGATCCAGGCGCTCGTCCAGCATGACGAGGAGCTTGCGAAAAAGGTTGTCGCAGGCGACCCCAGGATCGACGCGCTGGAAGCCGAGGTCGACAGGCTTGCGGTCCGCACGATTGCGTTGCGCGCACCGATGGCGGACGATTTGCGGGATGTCGTCGCCGCACTCAAGATTTCCGGCGTCGTCGAGCGCATTGGCGATTATGCCAAGAACATCGCCAAGCGCGTCGCCCGCTTCGATTCACCGGGCAAGATCGGTCCGCTGACGCTGATTCCGGCGATGGCGGAGATCGCCCAGGGCATGGTTCACGACGTGCTCGACGCCTATGGCGCGCGCGACGCGCAGCTTGCGGTCGAAGTGATCCGGCGAGACGAGAAGGTCGACAATTTCTACGACAGCATCTTTCGCAATCTCGTTTCGCACATGATGGAAAGCCCCTCGACCATCTCCGACGCGGCGCAGCTGCTCTTCGTCGCGCGCAATTTGGAACGCATCGGCGACCATTCCACCAATGTTGCCGAGATGGTCTATTTCGCGGCAACCGGCGAATATTGCACCGAACGCGACAAGTCCGACGACGACGAGGACTGACCCTGTGACCGCACAGGCATCGATTCTCGTTGTCGAGGACGATGATTCGTTACGCAACCTCCTGACATGGAACCTCAGCGCGGAAGGCTATGAAGTCCGCAGTACGGGAGACGGCGAGGAAGCGCTGTTGCTGGTAAGCGAGCAAACACCCGATGCCATCATCCTCGACTGGATGATCGAACAGGTGCCAGGCATCGAGGTTTGCCGCCAGCTACGCCGCAACCCGGAAACCGCACGTATCCCCGTCGTCATGCTAACGGCGAAGGGCGAAGAAGAAGACCGCATTCGCGGGCTCAAGACCGGCGCGGACGACTATGTCACCAAGCCGTTCTCCACACGCGAACTGATGGCCCGGGTCGAAGCGCTGCTGCGCCGCAGCCAGCCTTCCCTGGCGGGGGAACTGCTGCAGGTGGGCGATATCGAGCTCGATCCCGTTGCCCACAAGGTCAAGCGCGGCGGCGAAACGCTCCACCTCGGCCCGACCGAGTTCAAGCTGCTGCGTTATTTCATGGAACGGCAGGGCCGCGTGATGTCGCGCCACCAGATCCTCGACGGCGTCTGGGGGCTCGACAGCGACATCGACGAGCGCACGGTCGACGTGCACATCCGCCGCTTGCGCAAGGCGATCAACCGCCCCGGAGGCCGGGATCCGATCCGGACGGTACGTGGCGCGGGCTACTCCATAGAATCTGCCTGAAAACGAGCCTGGCGCTTGCGCCGCGCCACAACCCGGCTAGGCTGGATGGCACAGGTCTTTCGGGGAGGGTTCGGTGACGGACAAGCTGACATTCGGGTTCATTTACGATTTCCGCAATCCGCCGGACTGGCCGCGGCCGCCCGAACAGCTCTATGCCGAAACCCTCGATGTGATTGTCGAGACGGAACGGCTTGGCTTCGGCGGCGCCTGGATGCCCGAACATCACCTGGCCGCCGACGACTACCTGCCGTCGCCGATGGTGGCGCTCGCCGCGCTGGCGGCCCGCACCAAAACCATGACGATCGGCACCGGCATCGTGCTTGCCCCACTCTACGATCCGGTGCGCTTCGCGGAAGACTGCGCGGTGCTCGACATCATCGCCAACGGACGGCTCGAGATGGGGCTGGCGATTGGTTACCGTCGCAAGGAATACGACGCCTTCGGGCTCGACTTCACCAAACGCGGCAAGCGCTTCGACGAGTTCCTGCAGATCGTCCGCGCGCTGTGGGCCGGCGAAACCGTCAATTTTGAAGGCGAGCACTACACGGTCAGGAACGCGCGCATCACGCCGCTGTCGTCGCGGGGCCAGATCCATCTCAATATCGGCGGCTTCGCGCCCAAGGCGGTCGAGCGCGCGGCGATCTATGGCGACGGCTATTTCGGCAATCCCGAATTCGCCGATATCTACACAGCCAAATGGGCGGAACTCGGCAAGGACCCGGACATGGCGGGCATGATGATCCCCGGGCTCTTCAATGCCGTCGCCCGCGATCCCGAGGCCGCGTTCGAGGAGCTCGCCCCCTACTACCACTACATGAACGAGGCCTATTCGGTGTTCATGCGCGAGGATGAGGCGATCGGCATCGACGATGCCGTGATCGGCACGGCGATGGACCTCGATGCCTTCAAGGCCTCTGGCATCTTCCAGGTCTGGACGCCCGAGGAAGCCATCGAGAAATTCCGGGCGATGCGCGCGAAAATGCCGTTGCGGCACTACGCCATGTCGATGCCGCCCGGCCTAAGCCTGGAACGCTTCCTGCATTATGCCGGACAGTTCGCCAGCGACGTCATCCCCGCGTTCCGCTGACGATGGCGAAGGGCGAGGCCGACAATCTGGATCGCCGCGCACCACCGCCGCAATCTGTCACGCGAGTCATCCGCATCCTCGA
>CAYPFE010000466.1:0-2832 GCA_964409895.1 uncultured Novosphingobium sp. | reverse complement strand
TATGCGAAGCGGACCCCGATCGCCGCTACACTCTCAACACGTCGCTTTACGACGGATGTGGAACGTGTCACTGCTGTGCTCCGTCCTACGTTCCTTTCGAGTGTACGCAGCCAACGTGGAATCGCTCGATCCCCGCACTCGTGAACGACGAGATGTTCGACCTCGAGGTCGTGTTTGTACCCAGTGATCGCGGATCTGGCATCAACTCGGTCAACCCCTTCTGCGACACGATGATGTCCATGGGAGGTGTATTGGACGTGGACGTGTGTGAGCACACGCTCTACCTCCTGGCTTCTAGTACCAGTACTCATCCTCCGGAGCAGGGGTACCGCGCCGTGCTCGAGGGGTCGAAGGGACTAGTGGACAATTGCACCGCGACGGGCGTGGCGCCGTCGACATCGGCCTACGCGTGTATTCAGTCTTGTGACGCGATCGAGTGCTCGCTCTACGTGTTCGACGGGACAGAGTGTCGCACCTACGACTGTCCGGACCGAGTGGTCGGGCTGATGGCCGGCGATCCAGCCAACTCGACCACTCCGTGGGCGGTGAACGTGACTGGGTTCTATCCGTCGTACGGGTCATTGGTCGGTACGGCAGGAGAGCTGAGTTCGGTCCCCACGACGTACGAGCACACGAACATGGAGCTGATGCGTATCACCCCGAATCAGTACTGCGATCCCAACTGCACGGTGACGATGCGGTCGAGGGTGCAACCGTACGAGTCCGAGATGTCGAATCGACTCGACATCTGGCTGACTAGCTCCATCGGGAAAGTGCAGGTGCGTTCCATTCTGCGATGGGAGCCCGGTACGGGCTACATCGGGGGGCAGCGGACGCCGATGCCGACCAACACCACGGTGGAGTTGCACCACCGGACGCGGAGTCTGCGAGTGTGTGGGACGAGGGACGCGCCGGTGCCGGTCCCCCCGGCGCCTTCGCCGTTCCCCCCAACGTTCAGCGTGGTGGATCCTAAGGGCACGCCGGTCTCGGTGACGCCGCAGGTACTGGAGACGCACGTCGGGTTGAGGTACGGGACGAATCTGAGCACAGTGCACGTACTGGGGGAAGAGCAAATTGGCATACGCATACCCGGTGACGGGGGCGCGTCGTCGCGACGAATTATGCGACTATCGTCGACCGACCCAGTCGTCGGAGCGAACAGTCGGCGTCTGCTTCAACATACAAACTCAGCATCCTGGGAAACCGCGTTGGTTATGTTCGTACATTCGTACATAACACCAAACAGCTTTATAACAGCCAGCGCAGCGTTTGACATCCTCGCTCCGTTGTTCACGGGGATATACGACGCATCCGAGTTGGCCAGTTACAAAACCAAGTCATACAGATCATCTTCCAGCACTTATTATCTGTGCCCAGTGTCGAGCCAGTATGCACCGGATCACATCGAGATACCGCCATGGGCAGGAGGATCCGGAGAGTTGTTGATGAGCGACGCATCCAGTACCGACGGCTACTACAACATGATCAAAATAGGGTCTCTTGCTCAAAATGGAGAGTACTACTGCAACGGTCAACACCACGACTGCCAAGTAGAGGATGTTCTGTTCTATGACGCATCTTGCATGGGAGAGGTTTCTGTGTACGGCATCACGTTGTGTACACATGGATGCACGTGGGACCAAGAGCAACGATATTCTTGGCAGTCCCCGCTTTTGGATATAGGTGTGACGAGTGTCGCTCCTTACGGGAGATGGGGGATCGAGCGCAACAGCGACGCGGCGATTCGTTATTTCGGGTTGATAGAGAATCTGTACACCTGTTTTAATCTGCGAAACGGCTGGGACACCGACGTAGTGACCGCCGCATCGTTGGATAGTCCCCTGTACAGATCGTGGCACAATGGGGATGGAAATTGCGCGACTATATGTAGTGCGACGATCGATTCCTACGGCAGTGTAGTGATTCCTATTATGAACTCTGACGACAACAGCGGGTGGAGCATACCTGTCCAAAATCAGATATTCGAAGCACGCGGAACCGGAGCCGACGAGGGGAAGGTCAAGTTTTGGAAATGCTCGGCTGCAACGACTTTGCAGTGTAAATCACATGGACCTTATTATCGAATGGTCTTCAACTACGCCCTTAATAAACCCAACCCCACCTACCTCGAGCTTGGATGCCACGAGGTCACGAGATCCGGGGTGCCGACCGGAACACCGACAAACGCCCCGACCCCTCCTACTAGTTCGCCTACGAAGACACCCACCAAGGCACCCACCTACACGCCGTGCTCCGCAGTCACCGTAACAGATCCACAAGGGATCCACGCTCCGCTCGTATGCGGCTCCGTGTCCCACGGCACCACCTGTACGATCCCGGGCAACTGGGTATGCTTCGGAGACCCACCAAAATGCCAAGCTTCTGCGTGGGTACCGCACCCGTCCACTTGTCGACCAGTGTACGACGTCTGTGCATTCCGCTCGCACTGGAAGAGCCACCGAGTGTTTGGTCAGCACGGATGTGCGGGAGACGTCTCTGCATGGCCGCTCACCTCGCCGCGTCCACAAGTGCCACCTTCGGTCAGCGGAAGCGCTGCTACGTGGCCCGAACCCATCATCGGAGAATTGGATCCCCATTGTTCGGCCTTGGTACCTGTCTACTGTCCCAAGGAGGACGTGTGCTCGGCCGCCGAGTGGCAGCCGCTCGCCGTAGTCAAAGGTGCGATTCAGCGCCTCGTCGTTGCCAAGGAACAGTGGACAACGAACCTACATATTCCAGATGATCCATTCGACAACGATCATGCTACGTACGCCGTCGGTACCGCCCAAGCCTCACCGTTCTGGATAGTGATCGATCTCGGGAAGAGGCGCG
>CAYPFE010000465.1:0-2833 GCA_964409895.1 uncultured Novosphingobium sp. | reverse complement strand
CGAGCAGGCGCAGGCATCGATTACCGGCTGATCGGCGCGGTCCAGCGTGTGCTGGTCGCCGCGCAAGACGCAAGCTCAGTGGCGGAATTTGTCGCCGCACCGTCGACTCATATCCTCACCTTCACGATCACCGAAAAGGGCTATTGCCGGTCCGCCCATGGCACGCTCGACCCCGCGCTTGCCGATGAGACGAGCGTCTATCGCTTTCTCGCCGATGGCCTGGCCCTGCGCCGTGCGCGCGGCCTGGGCGGATTGACGCTGCTGTCCTGCGACAATCTTGCGGAAAATGGCGTGCAGCTTCGGCGCCTGGTGAGCGAATACCTAACGGATCGCGATGCGGCGCTGGCCGATTGGGTCGAGGCGCATTGCACCTTCCCGTCATCGATGGTCGATCGCATCGTGCCGGCCAACACCGAAGCAGACCTGGCGGCGGCTGAGGACGCGCTGGGCGGCCTGCGCGACCTTGCCCATGTCGTCACCGAACCCTTCAGCCAATGGGTGATCGAGGACAGGTTCGCCGGCCCACGCCCGAGCTGGGAGGACCACGGCGCCGAACTCGTCGCTGACGTCCGGCCATACGAAACCGCCAAGCTCAGAATGCTCAACGGCGCGCATTCCCTGCTGGCCTATCTCGGCCTCATGCGCGGTCACGAGTTCGTGCACCAGGCCATCGCCGATCCCAACATCCGCCCGCTCGCCGAAAGCCTGATGCGCGAGGAAGCGGCGTCCAGCATCGCCGCCGCGCCCGGACAGGGCCTCGATACCTATGCCGATGCCCTGATCGCCCGCTTCTCCAATTCCGCGCTCAACCACCGGCTGATCCAAATCGCCATGGACGGCAGCCAGAAGATCCCGCAACGCTGGCTGGAAACGCTCGCCTTCCGCCAGCAGCACGGGAGGCAATGCCCCGCCATTCTCACCGGCCTCGCCGCCTGGCTGCTCCATGTGCGAGGCGATCTGCGGCCGGTCGACGATCCGATGGCCGCCCGCCTGGCGTCGGCCTGGCGAGAGCACGGCGAATCCGCAATCGTCCCCGCGATATTCGGCGCGGCCGGGCCGCTTGCCTGCGTGTGGCTGCCGTCGCGCGATGAGGTCGATCTGATAACACGTTCGATGAACCAACTGGAGCAAGGCCATGGCGCCCATTGAAACGATCATGCGAAGCTGTCCGGTCATTCCGGTTCTGGTGATCGAGGATGCGGCCCATGCCCGCCCGATCGCACAGGCTCTGGTGGCGGGCGGCCTGCGGGTTCTGGAAGTGACCCTGCGCACGCCCGCCGCGCTCGATGTCATCCGCGAAATGAAGGCGGTCGAAGGGGCTGTGATCGGCGCGGGAACCGTGCTGAACGAAGCTGACCTGAGCGCCGCCATCGATGCGGGAAGTGAATTCGTGGTTTCGCCCGGCCTGACCGAACGGCTGGGCGCGGCCGCAATAGCAAGCGGAGTACCCTTTCTTCCGGGCATTGCGACGGCGTCGGACGTCATGCGCGGGCTCGACCTGGGATTGTCGCGTTTCAAGTACTTTCCCGCATCGACCAGCGGCGGCGCACCCGCGCTCAAGGCTCTGGCGGGCCCTTTCGGCCAGGTCCGCTTCTGTCCAACTGGCGGGATAAGCCTCGCCAATGCGCCTGAATGGCTGGCCATCGAACCGGTGCTGTGCGTCGGCGGGTCGTGGGTCGTCCAGCCGGGAGAGCCCGACCTGGCGGCCATCGAAGCAGCCGCGCGCGCCGCGTCAGCGCTGCGGCGGTGACGCTATTCAGACCACCCGGATCAGCGCATCCGGCGCCTTTTCCGCCATCAATGCAAGATCGGGGAAGCCAGCAAACTGGACCCCGACGCAAGTCTCCTGGCAGGGAAGGCCGGCCACGAGTGCCTGCGGGAGTTGACGCTGACGGGGGTGCGAAACTCTGTCAACTTGCGCCTATTCGCGCCGGAATATCCTCCATAAGCTATTGATTTACAAGAATCCGATCCGTCACTTTCACAAGGTGACACATTCAGCGGCAATCCCGAGCCTGGTGGCAGGAGATGCAAAGCGATGATCTCTCGGTGACCGAGATCGCCCAGCGCCATCAAACCGACAGCGCAACTGTATCGCGAGCCGACAGCCTGTCGATCTCGATGCGCGATCATTGCAGCGCTTCGACGCTCTGCCGCTCACGTGGCAAGAGCAGGAGCAGCTCCTGCTCGTATCCTGACCTCGACATCGCTGGACGAGAGGAGCGCCACCTTGCGTGCGCGCCCTTCGTCATTCTGCACCCCAACCCGTCCTATGCAAATCAGGGGCGGGCAAATCCCGGTCCCTGAGAAAAACCGCCATGCATGTGTTGGCGACCCCCGCTCGGGCTACGCCCTCACGGCGCTCGCCAACACACGCATCAAATGGCCAGGTTTTGCTCCGCCCAATGGCCGACTTTTACGCCGCCGTTGACAGCGCCCCCTGCATCACAGTCCGCTCGCCCATCATCAGCAAAACTCCCGATAACGGGATCACTGAATCAGCTGCTTAGCCTTTCCGCAAGCGGAGTTTTTCAACACAATATGCCCAACAGCTGCCTTTCATCGCGTGATGCGCGACGCCCGAGTGGACGCCGAATTGGGGCATTGATTGCAGAGACTGAAAACAGGAAGCGGTCCCTCGACATATCGCGAAGGATCGCCCCATGGTCAGATCTCAGTGCGCTCCGCGAGCAGCAGAGCGTCTTCTATATCGACACCCAAATATCTGACGGTATTTTCGATCTTGGTGTGGCCCAGCAGGATCTGCACAGCCCGCAAGTTCCCGGTCGCCTTGTAGATCATCGACGCCTTCGTTCGTCGCAATGAATGCGTC
>CAYPFE010000464.1:0-2837 GCA_964409895.1 uncultured Novosphingobium sp. | reverse complement strand
GCCAGCGAATGCTTCCAGGAAGCCTTCCGCCTGCCGCCGGTGCGCCTGTTCAGGGCCGGCGAGGAAGCCACCGACATCTGGGACATGCTGCGCGTCAATGTGCGCATGTCGGAGCTCGTCGAAATGGACATGCGCGCACTGTGCGCCGGCGCGCATTTCGCGGCCGAGCGTATCACCGAGCTGGTCGAGCGCACCGGAGCCGACAGGTTCGTCGCCAGCCTCACTGCGATCCGCGACCTCACCGAGGCGGAATTCCGCCGCCGCATCGCGCTGATCGAGGACGGCACCTACCGCCAGACCTCATGGACCGAGTTCAGGACCGACTTCTACAAGATCCCCTGCAAGCTTATGGTCGAAGGGGATGCGCTGCATTTCGACTTCACCGGGGCGTCGCCGCAGACCGCGCATTTCTTCAATTCCAAGGCCTATATCGTCGCCGCGGAGCTGCTGGTGATGGTCGCCAATGTGCTGGCGCGCGACCTGCCGTTCAATGACGGCATCTTCGCACCGGTCAGGATTACCTGCGAGGAAGGCTCGATCCTCGACAGCAGGCCGCCCGCGCCAATCGCGGCGGCGCATATGCATGCGAGCCTCAATGCCGCCGGCGTCGGCCTCGAAGCGCTGATGCTGGCGCTCGGCGCGTCGCCCGGTATCGAGCAGCACCGCTATCTCGGCGGGGCGAGCTGGGATTCGGCGATCGGGGTCGGCTTGTGGTCATGGACGGGCGTAGACGGCGTGCAGGACGCCTTCATGGCCTTCGACGGGCTATGGGTTGGTGGCTCGGGCGGTGCGGAACGCGACGGCAACGATCTCGGCCGCAACACCGTCGGCCCCAAGTGCGAAGCGATGATCCCCGACATCGAGGTGCTCGAAAGCTGGTATCCGCTGCTGTTCCGCGAGCGCGCCCTGAGGCCCGGTGCGGAAGGAGCAGGGGCGATGCGCTCAGGGGCGGGCAACCGTTTTTCGTTTCAACCCCACGGCGTCGAGATGCTCCATGGCGTCACCTTCGGCATGCGTCGCTGGCTGCCGCTGCAGGGCATTGCCGGGGGTAGTCCGGGCGGCTGCAACGAATTCGTCATCCACCGCGGGGACGGCAGCGAGGAAATGATCGACGTTTCGACTAGCGGAGCGGTCGTCGGCGAGAAGGACTGGCTTGAAATGCGCATGGCGACAGGCGGTGGTTTCGGCGACCCGCTCGACCGCGATCCTGGACTGGTCGAACGCGACATTCTTCACGGCAGGCTGGACAAAGACGAGGCGCGCGAAGCCTATGGTGTGATCCCGGGAGATGCAGCGGCGACAGGAGAATTGAGACGGCAAAAGCGTCGCGAGCGGCTGGCAAGGGCGAAACCGCCTGTAAAGCCGATTGCGCGCGCGGATTCCGGGTGCATTGGCGATCCCGTGCCGCTTTATCCCGGCATCGTGCAGAACGGCCATATCGCCTTCGCCAGCGAAAGTGGTGCACCACTTGCATTTGCGCCAGACCATTGGACGGATGGCTGCCCCTTGCTGATCGAACGCCGTTGGGCGGACGAGGGGCCTGGAGTCGTTTACAACAGCTGGCTTGATCCCGAGACCGGTCGCGTGCTCCATGTCGAAGTGGCGCTTGAGGGCGAGGAACGCGGTTTCGAAGTAACGCCAGAGCGCTGGGCCGAGGCTGGCTGATCCGGCGAGCTGGCATCGAGAGAGAATGAAACCAAGGCGGTCGCAACCAGGATACCGGCCTCAAGTGCGTCGAAGCGCGGCCCTGAATCCCTATCCATGCCGACATGCCTGTAGTTGTGGAGAGGTTTACCCGAGGAAAAAATCCAGCTTTGAGTGCGGGCTGGGAATGGCCTCGCTAGAGCGTCCTGCGGATATGCGCTCACGCGGCTTCAGGGGCTGTATCCCGAGCCCGCTGCGACTGACCTCGCCTGTTGCTCGGTAAGTCTCGCTGACCCTTCCCTGAAGAGGAGGGGGGTTGGACTCAAGGATAAGCAATCCCCACCACTTCCCATTCTTTCTCGCCGGTGGGAAGCCGCACGGTTCGCAGGTCTCCAACCGCCGCGCCCTTAAGCGCCCTTGTCAGCGGAGCGCTCCAGCCGATGCGCCCTTTGCCCGCATCTTGCTCGTCGTCGCCGACAAGGGTCACGGTCTTCTCGTTGTCGTACTCGTCGGCGATGGTGACGGTGGCGCCGAAGAACACGCGGGTGCGGTCGGACTGGTTGGCCGGGTCGACCACGCGCAGCTTTTTCATCCGCCGGGAGAGGAAGCCCAGTTCGCGGTCGATCTCGCGCATGCGCTTGCGGCCATAGAGATAGTCACCGTTTTCCGAGCGGTCGCCGTTGCCCGCCGCCCAGCTGACGATCTCGACGATTTCGGGCCGCTCGGTCGACAGCAGGTGGTCATAGCGAGCCCGCAAGGCGGCCATGCCTTCGGGCGTGATTGGCGGGGCCTGGCGTTCCATGGCAGCACCTTATCGCATGTCGGGCGCTCGCGAAAAGAGCCCGCCGCGTCGCTTTCACGATGCGGCGGGCCAATCTTTCCTCCCCAGGAAAGCTCGTGGTCAGGGCCAAAGTCTCAAGGAGTGCCGGCGGCAGCCCCGAGACGATGATAGAGATGGGCGTATTTAGAGGTGAGCTCGCTCTCCTCGTTGTTCTGGATCCAGAAGCGCACGGCCTCCTTGAGGAGCTTGAAGTCCTCGTTGGAAAAGACGGCGCGGGAACGTGCGGGTGCGGACATGGCGGTGGTTCTCCTTCGACTCGGCCCGTTCTCAGGCCGCGAACTGGTTCATCGTATTGTCCTTGCCGCCGGCCTTCAACGCCGCTTCGCCGGCGAAATACTCCTTGTGGTCGTCG
>CAYPFE010000463.1:0-2838 GCA_964409895.1 uncultured Novosphingobium sp. | reverse complement strand
CTGCTCCTCAATCTGTGCTTCGTCTCTCCGCCGAGCCGCCCGGAGCCTCTGCCGGCCCTCCGCCTCCTACCGCCGCCGCGGGTTGTCCCGCTCCTCAGTAGAGCAACTTCGAGCAGTTATCCGCCTCGCACAGGCATGGCACGGTTTTGCCCGGCACGTCCTGGTAGCCATAGTCGTAGGCGAGCTCTTCGAGGGGGGGGATGTCGCGCAGCGCGAAGAGCGCGATACCCATCTGCCGCCAGGTGGTGTCGCTGCCGCCGAACACGATCAGCCGGCAGAACGCCTCGATCTCCTCGATGGTGAGCTTGCGGGTGCTGCCGTCGTCCTCCTCGAGGTCGGAATGGGCGAGCGAGGAGATCAGGTCCTCGCGCGGTTTCGCCTGCCGTTCGACGATCGCATCGCGCAGCACACGGCCTGCCCGCTCACGCGCCTCCAGCGCCTTCACCGGCTCGCCGGCCTGCGCGCTCGCCAGCATGTGGCCGTGGAAGTCGAGGCCTTCCCTGGCGGTGAAGCCGAAGCCCGTCGTCACCGTGTGCAGTGGCACCCGGGCGAACAGCTCGGCGTTGAGATCGACGCTTTCCCGGGCCTCGAAGCTCGCCATCATGTCGCCGACCAGCTCGTCGATCACGCGCGTGCGCCACCAGGTCTCGGCCCGCTCGGGCTGGAAGAAGGACTGGACGAGATTGCGGTATTTGCGGTGAGACAGGCCGTCCATGGTCAGCATCGTCTCGCCGAGGAAATGCTTCACCCCGATTTCGGTGTAGGCCTCGTTCGAAAAATCGTTCTTGCGGGTGAATACGTCGCTGGCGGCGGCAAAGCCGAACACCGAGAAATAGCTCCGCCCCGGCACATAGAGCGCGTCCGTACCCGGCATCGGGCCGAGCCCCATGCACTCGCCGAGCGAGCCCTTGTGAACCGGCGCCTGCGCCAGCAGGTCGGCCCAGATCGGATAGGGATCGGCGACCTCGCCGCCGCCTGCCGCGGCGATGTTCTCGATACGGAAGAACTCGGCGTAGTCCGTTTCCTGGAATTCGAGCGTCTCGGCCATTGTCAGGCTTCCCTTTCCATCATTGCCAGTCAAGCACGCGCGCCGCGGTGCCGCCAAGGATCGCCTGCTTCTCCTCGGCACTCAACACCGGGTTCTCGCGGATGTAGAGCAGCGATTCGGCGTAGGTATGCTTGCCCTGGTAGGGCTTGAGCGTATCCGGGTTCTGGTGCCTGCCTATCCCGATCCTTCCCCGGAAGCGCGTGGTGTCGCTCGCCCACATCAGCCGCGCGGCGCCAAAGGCATCGACAATCTCGCGCAACGCCGGGTTGACGTCTCGATAAGGGAAAGCCTCTTTCGACAGCGCCGGAAGTCCGCAAAGCTTGACGTTGACGTTGGGGAAGCGCGCAAGGTCCGTCAGCTGATGCAATTTCGCGAAGGGCGGATCGTCGGGGACCTCCATGGGAGGCTGCCTGGTGCCCATGTGATCGACGATCAGCTTCAATCCCGGAAATCCCTCGGCGACCCGCAGCGCACTTTTGAGCCATCCCGAGATGAACATGAACAGCGGCACGCCGTGGCTTTCGCAGGCGGCGAAAACCGGGTTCCAGGCTCCGGCGTCGAGCCGTCTCACTTCGCTGCCATCGAACGGAAAGCCGATCAGTGCGCGCAGTCCGGCAATCCCGGGATTGGCCTTCGCGTCGGCGACCACCGCCTCGACATCGTCGTCCGGCGAGACATGCGGTACATAGGTGAAGCGCTCGGGCAGCTGACGGCACAGCCAGTCGGTGTGCGGATCGTGCCAGCCCGGGAACAGCACGGCGCTGTCGACGCCCAGCGTGTCGAGATAGGCGATCGCCACCTCGCCCATGATGCGGTGCTGGATGTCGTCGCTTTCGCCGGTCCAGTCCCAATAGGGCCCCGCATCGTGGATCTGGGCGTCGATGATCCGCATGCTCAATCCTTTCCCTGTTTGCCGACCGCCAGCGCCTCTCGCGCGCCTGAACGGATGTAGGCATGCAGTTGCCGCACCTCTCCGCGCGAGAGCTCGTCATATTGCGGCATGCCGCGCTGTTTCAGCGCGCCATCGTGCAGCACCGCCCACAGCCTGTCCATGTCCATCGCCAGTTCCGATTCCCTGAGATCGGGCGCGACACCGCCCGATTGCAGTTCGAGCCCGTGGCAGTTGACGCAGCGCATGTAGAGCTGGCGACCTCCCTCCGCATCCGCTGCGCTGATCTTGATCGAAGCATCGTCTACCGGATGCACGCCGAAATCGGCGGGCGCACCCTTGGGCAACACCGCCTTTCCGTCGAGCGCAAAGGCCAGCAGCCGGCGCGGCTGGGCGCCGTATTTCCAGCCGGCCTGCATCATCTTCGTGCCCGCACCCGGTGAACCGCCATAGCCGACCAGCACCGCTACATACTGCCTGCCGCCCGCGCTGTAGCTGATCGGTGCGGAAATGATCCCGAGGCCCGCGTCGAAGCGCCACAACCGCTTGCCTGCGTCCGCATCATAGGCAGTGAACCAGCCGTCCGCCGTCCCCTGGAACACGAGGCCGCCCGCCGTCGCCAGCGTGCCGCCGTTGAGGAAGGCGGGCAGCTTCACTTTCCAGGCCATGCGCTGCTTCACCGGGTCCCAGGCTTTCAGCCAGCCAGTGCCCTCGTCGGGATCGTCGGTCTTCGCCATGGCGATCGACAGCCCGCCCAGCGCCACGCCTTCCGCATCGGGCGCGGTGTGCCGGAACGTGGCACCCACTTCCATCGCCGGGATATAGACGAGCCCGGTATCCGGACTGTACGACATCGCCTGCCAGTTGTGCGTGCCGACGGGGCTCGGCCAGATCGTGATTT
>CAYPFE010000462.1:0-2842 GCA_964409895.1 uncultured Novosphingobium sp. | reverse complement strand
AGGCCCCCATCAGCGCCATGACCCGCGCGCTTTCGGGATACCACTGGTCCCAGCAGATACCGACGCCGATGCGGGTTCCCGCGACATCCCAGACCTTGAAACCGTCGTTTCCGGGGCGGAAATAGAATTTCTCTTCGTAACCGGGCCCGTCGGGAATGTGGCTCTTGCGGTAGGTGCCGAGGATTTCGCCGGTCTCGTCGATCATCGCCATGGTGTTGTAATAATGGTGCCCTTCACGCTCGAAGAAGCTTGTGGGAATCGCGACCTTCAGTTTCGCTGCCAGCACCTGCATCGCGGCAACGGACAGGTGTTCGCCAAGGGGTCGGGCAAGCGAAAACAGCGCCTCGTCCTCGACCTTGCAGAAATAGGGGACGGAGAAGAGCTCGGGCGGCAGGACAATGCGTGCGCCCTGACCTGCCGCCTCTTCGACCAGAGCAGAAACCGCAGCGATGTTCTGCGCCTCGTCAGGCGAGTTCAGCTCAAGCTGCAAGGCGGCGACGGTAAGAGTGGTCATGTCGGAGGCTTACCAGCGCGGGGCGTCAAAGCAAACGGCCCATGCGGCGATTGCATGGCAGGGTAACGGGCGGTAAGTCTGCGCCCGTAGGGAGAGTGCCGGCCATGACTTCGACAGACACGCAAGCGGAACTGTTCGAACGCCTGCAGCGTCTCGAGGACCGGGCGGAAATCGCGAACCTCTATATCGCCTACGGCCGGTTTCTCGACGATGGCGATGCCGAGGGCTATGCTTCGCTGTTCGCCCGCGACGCCAAGCTGCGGCTGGGCGGCGTGATGCGCGCCGACGGCCGCGAGGCTATCGCCGAGGCCGCCGGCAAACTCCTTCAATATCTCGCGCAAAGCGCGCGCAAGTCATACCATGTGATCGCGTCCCCCGACATCGCAATCGATGGCGACGGTGCGACGGGGGAATGCGTCTGGGTGGCCTTGAGCGGAGAGCCAGGCGAAGCGCCGTCCTTGTCCAGCATGGGCCGCCATCGCGACGAGCTTGTCCGCGAGGACGGGCGCTGGCGCTTTGCCTCGCGCAAGGGCCTGCTCGACCTCGGCAAGGTCTGACCGCGCGACTGTAGCGGCGCTCTAGTCCCGTTTCCTGAACAGCAGCGTCATACGGTCGCTTTCGCCCACCGCATCGAGTTCTTCGCGCTTGGTGCGCTTGACCGGGGGCAGCTCCCAGACGCCGCCTTCCCAATCCGCGGAATCGCGCGGGTTGGCGTTGATCTCGCTGGTGGCGACGAGGTCGAAGCCATGCGCTTCGACCAGGCCAATGACGTCCTGCTGACGCATATAGCCTTTGCTGCCATCGGTGTAGGAGGCGGGTGCCCAGGCCTTGGCGCGATGCTGGACGATGCCAAGCTTGCCGCCGGCTTTCAGCAATTCGTGGAGCCGCTTGAGTTCGCTGTGCAGGAAGCCATTGCGATGCAGATTGTGCATTTCGCGGAAGATCAGCACGCGATCGACGGTGCCGTTCCTGTCCTCGCCGAGTTCGTCGGTGTTGAATGCCTCGATCTTCGCTCCCTCGAGCTTCCATTCGGCGGCCTTGGGCGGAAATTTGTCCTTGAGGCCGCCCATGTAGTTTCGCAAGCCCTCGCTTGCGCCCGCCCCGACAGCAGGGTTGAGGCCGATGTAATGCCCACCCTTGCCCAGCATCGGGACGAGAATGCGCGTGTACCAGCCTGAGGAAGGCATGTAGTCGATCACCGTCATGCCAGGCTTGACCTTGAAGAAGGCCAGCGTCTCCGCCGGATGGCGGAACTGGTCGCGATCGCGATCCCCGTCGCGGCGTGCATGGGCGAGCACGGCATCGGCAGTGGACGCCATTTCGGCACCCTTGCCACCATGATGGTCGGCCTGCACCGGCCCGGCGAGCGCCAGCGCGGCGATGATCGGAACGAATTTGCGCATGTTCGATTCTCCCATTCGAGGCGATGACAAGCACGCCTGCCTGCCCTATCTCTTGGCCCAAGGAGTATCGGGATTATGAGCGACAAGGCAACGGCAATCGTGGCGGGCGGGTGTTTCTGGTGCACAGAAGCGGTGTTCCGCGATGTCATCGGGGTGAGCGAAGTGGAAAGCGGCTATATTGGCGGGTCCATGCCCGATCCCGATTACCGCTCGGTATGTTCGGGCACGACTGGCCACGCCGAGGCGATCCGCGTGGTCTTCGATCCCGATACGATTTCCTACGCCGATATCCTCGACGTGTTCATGGGCACGCACGATCCAACGCAGCTCAACCGCCAGGGCAACGATATCGGCACGCAATACCGCTCGGCCATATTTCCGCTGGACGATGCCCAGCGCGCCGAGGCCGAGGCAGCCATCGCCCGGGCCAACGAGGAACACGGCGGGCGCGTCGTCACCACCATCGAAGGGCCGGCCGAATGGTACCCGGCCGAAGACTACCACCAAGAATACTGGGAAGGCGAAGGCCAGCGCAATCCCTACTGCCTGGCGGTAATCCCGCCCAAGCTGATGAAGCTGAGAAAAAGCTTCGCTTCGAAGCTAAAGTAAAGTTGGCCGCAATAAATCGGCGTAACCCTATCCTCTCCCCGGAAGGGGAGAGGAATGTGTTGTTTCAATCCGACTCTACCGCCTCTCGTATGTGATAGGCAGCGATTCGATCGTTCGCGTGGCGACCGTCTTGAGATAGGTGAGTTCGGATTCGGGAACCGCCAGCTTGACGTTCTTCATCTGGCGAGCGATTTCCTTGGCCACCAGCTTGATCTCCATGCGCGCGAGCGCCAGCCCGATGCAGCGGTGCGGGCCGCCGCCAAACGCGACGTGACGCCCGAGGTTCGGACGGGTCGGATCGAACTTGCGCGGCTCG
>CAYPFE010000461.1:0-2844 GCA_964409895.1 uncultured Novosphingobium sp. | reverse complement strand
GGGCTGGACAAGCGGGAGTTTTACGCCAATCTGCTGCCATGACGAAGGGCAGGGACACTTCGAAGGGCACTGGCACGCGGATCGTTGAGGCCGGACGGCGCAGGGAATGGACCGGCCCAGTGGTCAATCCACCGGTCTGGCGCGCCAGCACCCATCTCTACGAGGACATGGCCGCGCACCGCGAGGGCCCCAAACACAACGAGGACGGCCGCTTCTTCTACGGAAGGCGGGGCGCGCCGACCCAATGGGCGCTGGCTGAAGCGCTGACCGAGCTGGAGCCGGGCGCGGCGGGCACCGTGCTCTATCCCTCCGGCGTTGCCGCCATCGCGGGCACGCTGCTGACAGTGCTGCGGCCCGGCGACGTGCTGCTGATGACGGACAATGCCTATGACCCAAGCCGGGTGATGGGCCGGGGCCTGCTTAAGGATTTCGGCGTCGAAACCCGCTTCTTCGCGCCGCAGGACCTTGCGGGTTTCGAGGCGCTGATCTGCGACCGCACCCGGGCAGTGCTGCTGGAATGCCCCGGCAGCCTGACCATGGAGATGCAGGACGTGCCGGCACTCGCCAAAGTCGCGCGCAGGCATGGCGTGTTCTCGGTGATCGACAACACCTGGGCTTCGCCGCTCGGCTTTCCGGCACTGGAGCGCGGCGTGGACATATCGGTGATGTCGCTCACCAAGCATGTCGGTGGCCATTCCGACGTAATGATGGGCAGCGCGAGCGCTGCTGTGGGACTATACGCAAAGCTCCGAAAGCGCGCGCAGTCGCTGGGACAAGTGGTTTCGCCCGACGATGCCTCGCTGGTGCTGAGGGGTTTGCGCACGCTGCAGCTGCGGCTGGAGCGCGAGACGCAATCCGCGCTTGTTGTCGCAGAATGGCTGGCTGGCCGCCCCGAGATCGCCGGGGTGATGTGCCCGATGCTTCAGGGATCACCAGGTCATGAGATTTGGCAGCGCGATTTCACCGGCGGCTGCGGTTTGTTCAGCTTCGTGCTGAAGGGCGGCGACAGCGTGAGGCGGGACCGCTTCATCGACGCATTGGAATTGTTCGGTATCGGCTACAGCTGGGGCGGCTTTGAGAGCCTTGCCGTGCCGGTCGATCCCGCTTCCATCCGCTCAGTGACGCCTTGGCCGCCCGCAGGCATGGACCCGGCCGACCGTTTCGGCGTAAGACTGTCGATAGGCCTCGAAGACCCGGCGGACCTGATCGCCGATATCGAACGGGCGCTGGAGCGAATGGAGCAACGATGAGCCCGCAAACGCCGCCTGCCGAGGCCACGGAAGCTCCCGCTCTTGATGGTGTCCCTGCCGACGGGGCAACCGCGGTCCCGGAGCCGCCGCCCGACTTCTCGGCCAAGGTCGAGGAGCCCGTCAAGGCAGCGGAAAACATCAAGAACGCCGTTGCATCCGAGAGCCAGACCTTCGGCGGAATGATCGAAACACTCGACAGCTATGCCATCAACGTCGGTTCCACGCATATCTCGGTATGGAGCGCGCTCATCGTCGTGATGATCGTGGCCGGGCTGATCGTGTTTGCCCGCTTGGCCAGCAAGTTCGCCCACTGGCTGCTTGGCAAGCTGACGACGCTCGATTCGACGCAGAGACTTCTGGCCGAAAAATTCATGACGGTCGTCGTCTGGATTCTTGCGGGGCTGATCGGCCTCGACATCCTCGGCATCGATCTGACCGCACTCACCGTGTTTTCGGGCGCATTCGGCCTGGCGCTCGGCTTCGGTCTGCAGAAGACCTTCGGCAACCTCATCTCCGGCATCATCCTGCTGATGGACCGTTCGATCAAGCCGGGAGACACCATCGGGGTCAACGACGGCATATCGAACACCGTCGGCCAGATCCGCAAGATCGGTATTCGCGCCGTCTCGGTCATCACCCGCGACAAGAAGGAATATCTGATCCCGAACGAGAACCTGATGATCAACCAGGTGGAGAACTGGTCCTACAGTTCGCGCGAGGTTCGGGTGAAAGTACCGGTCGGGGTGTCCTACAGCAGCGACATGGAACTGGCCGAAAAGCTGATGTACGAGGCGGCAAGGGAAACGCCGCGCGTGCTCGATTTTCCGCCGACCAATGTGCTGATGATGGCCTATGGCGACAGCTCGGTGGATTTCGAAATCCGCATCTGGATCACCGATCCCGAAGCCGGCATCGCCAACGTCCGTTCGGAAGTGCTCAAGCGGCTGTGGAAGCTGTTCAAGGAAAACGGCATCGAGATTCCGTTCCCGCAGCGCGACCTCAACCTGCGCGAGAGCGAAGCCTTCCGCGAATTGCTGGATGCGCTGAAGCAGGAGCGTGGAGGGTCGGGCTGATCCCGAATGGGTTGACGACCACCGCAGCTCGTTGCACTTTGCAAGACAAAGTCTATTACTGTCCGGCAGGCCTTCGCCCGGGCGATGGAGAAGCATGATGGCAACAACGGCAGATACGTCCTTCGCACCCGCACACGTCCCGCCCGAGCTGGTCTGGGACGATTCCCTGTCGCGGTTCAATTCCGAAGGCGATGATCCCTTCATGGCCGCGAGCCGGCTGCTCGACGGGCCGCCGCTGATCTACGCGCGCGACGGGGCGCAGGGCCGCCCGGGCTGGGTGATTGCCCGCCATGCGCTGTTGAAGGAAGCCTTCATCGACTGGGAGCACTTCTCCAGCGAAGGCGGCATGGACCTGACGCAGATGCTGGGCGTCGACTGGAACCTGAACCCGGTCAATATCGACCCGCCGATGCACACGATCTACCGCAAGGTGCTCACCCCGTTCTTCACGCCCAAGGCCGTCGGTCACATGGAAGAGGGCGTGCGCGAAACCTGCGACGAACTCATTGCTAAGTTTGAAA
>CAYPFE010000460.1:0-2848 GCA_964409895.1 uncultured Novosphingobium sp. | reverse complement strand
ATAGATATAGGTGTTGCGGACCATGAACTCCTTGAGGATGTCGTTCTGGATGGTGCCGTCGAGCTGTTCGGTGGGAACGCCCTGCTCCTGACCGGCGACGATGAAGAAGGCCATCACCGGGATCACCGCGCCATTCATCGTCATCGACACCGACATCTGGTCGAGCGGAATGCCGTCGAACAGAATCTTCATGTCCTCGACGGAATCGATGGCGACGCCCGCCTTGCCGACGTCGCCGACGACGCGCGGGTGATCGCTGTCATAGCCGCGATGGGTGGCGAGGTCGAAGGCGACCGACAGGCCCTTTTGGCCTGCGGCAAGGTTGCGGCGGTAGAAGGCGTTCGATTCCTCGGCGGTGGAGAAGCCGGCGTACTGGCGGATGGTCCAGGGCCGGCCCGTATACATCGAGGCGCGCACCCCGCGCGTGAACGGCGCAAAACCAGGCAGGCCGGGATCGCCGGCATCCGCCTCGGTGTAGAGCGGCTTGATCGCGAAGCCTTCCGGCGTGTTCCAGGTAAGGTCGCGGCCCTTTACTTCCTTGTCGGCGGCGGCCTGCCAGTCGTTGATGTCTGCCATCTGTCGTTCCTCAATCTCCTCTCCCGTTGGGAGAGGATACGCAGGCTTGTGCCCGCGAAAGCGGGTACTAGCCGAAGTTGATGAGGGTTTGCGCCCTCTGCTTAGCTCGATCCCCTCACCCAGCTCCGCCTAGGCTCCTTCGTCGCCAAGGCTTCGCAACCCTCTCCCACGGGGAGAGGGGATTACTCAATGCGCCTCTTTCGGCGTTTCCATGATCTCGGTCAGCTGGCCGCCCATGTCCTTGGGGTGGACGAAGAAGATAAGCGTGCCATGCGCTCCGATCCTGGGCTCGCCCAGCACCCTCTTGCCCAGAGATTCGAACCACTTCTTGGCTTCGTGAATGTCCGGAACCTCATAGCAGATGTGGTGCTGGCCGCCCATGGGGTTCTTTTCGAGCCATTTTCCGACGGCGCTATCCGCTTCGGTGGGCTGGAGCAGTTCCACCTGCGTGCCCGCCGTGCCGTCCTCGCCCGGGGTGTTGACGAAACAGACGCGCACCTTCTGGCTTTCGAGCACGAAGGGCTCGGTGATGTCTGTCGCGCCCATGACGTCGCGGTAAAAGGCAATCGAGGCGTCGAGATCGGGCGTGGCGACGCCCACGTGGTTCATTCGTCCGAGTTTCATCATTCGCACCTCTCGATGACCATGGCGATGCCCTGCCCACCGCCGATGCACATGGTGATGAGGCCGTATTTGCCGCCGGTGCGTTTCAGCTCATAGGCAGCCTTGATAGTCATGATGCAGCCCGTCGCGCCAACCGGATGGCCGAGTGAGACGCCAGAGCCGTTGGGATTGACCTTGTCCGGATCGAAACCGAGCACCTTGGCGACGGCAGCGGCCTGCGCGGCGAACGCCTCGTTGCTTTCGATCACGTCGATGTCATCGAGCGGCAGCCCGGCGCGTTCCAGCGCGATGGGGGCGGCCTTGATCGGCCCCTCGCCCATATATTCGGGCTCGACCCCGGCATGGCCCCAGGAGACGATCCGCGCGAGCGGCTTGAGCCCGCGCTTTTCGACCTCGCTGCCGGTTGCCAGCACCACGGCGGCCGCACCGTCGTTGATGCCGCTGGCGTTGCCGACGGTAACGGTGCCGTCCTTCTTGAAGGCGGGCCGCATGCCCGCGAGCGATTCCATTGTGGTGTCGGCGCGCGGGTGCTCGTCGGTGTCGAAGACGGTGACGCCCTTGCGGGTCTTGATCTCGATGGGGAGGATCTGCTCCCTGAAGCGGCCCTCGGCGATGGCCGCGCTGGCGCGCTGGTGGCTGGTGACCGAGAGCGCGTCCTGGTCCTCGCGCGTCACCTGATGGCGCTCGGCGACGTTCTCGGCGGTGATCCCCATGTGATAGCCGCCGATGGCGTCCTCGAGACCCCGGGTAAGAGCGTCCTCGACCTGGTTGTCGCCCATCCGCTTGCCCCAGCGCAGCCCGTGGTCGTGATAGGGCACGTTGGACATCGATTCCGCCCCGCCGGCGATGGTGATCGAGGCTTCGCCAAGCTTCATCATCTGCGCGGCGCTGACGATCGCCTGCACGCCCGAACCGCACAGCCGGTTGAGCGTCAGCGCCGGGACCGCGGCGGGCACGCCCGCGTTGAGCGCGATCACCCGGCTCAGCATCTCGTCCTTCGCGCTGGTCGGCATGACCTGTCCGATGACAACGTGCTGCACGTCCTCGGGCGCAACCCCGGCGCGGCTGAGCGCTTCTGTCGCGACCATGCCGCCAAGGTCCGAGGGCATGAACGACTTCAGCGACCCGCCGAAGTCGCCTACGGCAGTGCGCACGCCGCTGACGATGTAGATGTCTACCATTTCAATCCCTAATATAAATCAACGCTTTAAAGCGGAATATTATCATGCTTCTTCCACGGGTTCTCGAGGCTCTTGTTCCTGAGTTTCCTCAGCCCCATCGCAATCCGCCGCCGTGTTGAATGCGGGTAGATCACCTCGTCGATATAGCCGCGTGAGGCCGCGTCGAAAGGATTGGCGAAGCGGTCCTCGTATTCCTTCGTCCTTGCGGCGATGCCTTCGGCGTCCTCACCGCGGAAGATGATCTCGACCGCGCCCTTGGCCCCCATCACCGCAATCTCGGCGGTCGGCCAGGCGTAGTTCAGATCGCCGCGCAGATGCTTGGAGCTCATGACGTCATAGGCGCCGCCATAGGCCTTGCGGGTGATGACGGTGATCTTGGGCACGGTGGCTTCCGCAAAGGCGAACAGCAGCTTGGCGCCGTGCTTGATGATGCCGTTGTGCTCCTGGTCGGTGCCGGGCAGGAAGCC
>CAYPFE010000459.1:0-2848 GCA_964409895.1 uncultured Novosphingobium sp. | reverse complement strand
ACGGCCAGGCTCCCGATGGTGGTGAGGACCCTCGGCTGACCGCGCTGGAGGACCGGCTCAAGGATGCTCAAGCCACCGAAGACAAGCGCACGACCCCGGTGGAAGTGCCCGACGTCTTCACGGGAAAGGGCTCGTCCCAGGGCAACAGGGTGTTGTCGGCGATTGTCGGGGCTCCTCTTGGAGGCCTGTTCGTCGGTTTCGCACTGGATCAGTTCCTTGGAACGCGTCCGTGGGCGATGCTGGCGATGTTGTTCTTCGGAATCGTCGCGGGTTTTGTCCAGGTGTGGCGGATTTCACAGGAGCGTGCCGAATAGGCACCGCTCACCGGAAGTTTAGAAGATAAGGGATCATCGCGTGGCGGCCGAAAGCAAGATCGACCCGATGCACCAGTTCCAGATCGACGCGCTGGGAAGCGGCGCGCTCGATGGGGCGCCTTTCACCTTCACGAACTCGTCCCTGTGGATGCTGATCGTGCTGGGCGCGGCTTTCCTGTTCATGTGGGGCGGGATGAAGCGCGAGCTGATTCCAGGCCGCTGGCAGGCCGCCGTCGAGATGTTTACTGAATTCGTCTCCGGCATGGTGCTCACGAACATCGGTCCCGAAGGCAAGAAATACATCCCCTGGGTGTTCACGATCTTCATTTTCATTATATTTTCCAATTTTCTGGGCCTGTTCCCGCTTGCGATCATACCGGGACAGCACCCTTTCACGGTGACCAGCCAGTTCACCGTCACCGGCCTGCTTGCCATCATCAGCTTTTCGATCGTGCTGGTGGTTGGCTTCTGGAAGCATGGCTTCCATTTCTTCAGCCTGTTCATACCGCACGGCACGCCGGCACCGCTGTTGCCGCTGATCGTGCCGATCGAGCTGATCTCGTTCCTGGTACGTCCCTTCAGCCTGGCGCTGCGACTTTTCGTCGCGATGATCGCCGGCCACATCCTGCTCGAAGTATTCGGCAATTTCATCGTCAACGGCATCAATTCCGGCACGGCGATGGGCTATGGCATCTCCCTCATCAGCTTTGTCTTCATCATGGGCGTAAATGCGCTGGAACTGCTGGTTTGCGCGATCCAGGCCTATGTCTTCGCGCTTCTGACTTCGCTCTACATCAACGACGCGGTGCACCTGCACTAAGTCGGCTTCGTTCTTTCGATACGGTTTTTCCAAGGAGTAAATGCAATGGATCTCGCTGCTGCAAAAGTGATTGGCGCCGGTCTCGCGGCGATTGGCGTTGGTGCCGCCGCCGCTGGCGTTGGTAATGTCTTCGGTTCGTTCCTTCAGGGCGCGCTGCGCAATCCGGGTGCGGCTGACGGCCAGCAGGGCCGCCTGTTCATCGGCTTCGCCGCCGCGGAACTTCTGGGCCTGATCGCTTTCGCGGTCGCCATGATCATCCTCTACGCCGTCTAAGGTCGTCCTTGGCGGGCCCACAAGTGCCCGCCGATGTCTGGCTACCGGGTGGGGTTGAAACACGCCCCGCACGTGCGGTGAGGAGATAGGATACCCATGCCTCAGCTAAACCAGCTCATGCTCGTCTACCAGTCGCAGTGGTTCTGGCTGCTGCTGGTTATTGCCGTGATCTATTTCGTCATGGGTAAAGGTATGGTGCCCAAGATCGAAGGGGTGGTCGAAGACCGCAACGCCAAGATCCAGGGCGACCTCGACGCAGCGCGAAGCGCCCGTTCCGAAGCCGACGAGGCCGAGGAAAAGGCGCGAAGTGGCGAATTGGAGGCGCGTAGCGAGGCACAGGCCGTGATCGCCGAAGCCAAGACCGCTGCCGCCAAGGAAACCGAAGCCGCTCTTGCTGCTGCCGACACGCAGATTGCCGGGAAGGTTTCCGATGCCGAAGCGCGGATCGCAGCGGCCAGTGCGGACGCCGTGAAGAGCCTTGAAAGCGTCGCAGCCGAAGCCGCGCGCGATGTTGTTTTCAAGGTGAGCGGTGTGGACGTCAGCGCCGATCAGGCTGCGGCTTCAGTAAAGGCAGTGCTTGCAAATGGTTGACCTGCTCCTCCTCGCCGAAGCCGCTCACGAAGCGGGGGAACACGCCGAGGCGACAGCTTTCGGACTTGCTCCGCCGTGGTGGGTGGCGCTGTCGATGGTCGCGCTGATCGGCCTCATGATCTACATGAAGGTGCCGTCGATCGTTGCCGGCATGCTCGACAAGAAGATCGCTGGTATCCGCGAAATGTTCGACGAGGCGGCGACGCTGCGAGCCGAGGCCGAAGCGCTCCGCAAGGAATATGCCGACAAGGTCGCCAACGTCGAAAAGGACGCGGCCGCCATGCTCGAGCACGCGCGGAGTGAGGCTGAAGCCATCGTCGCCAAGGCCAAGACGGATTCGGCCAATGTCATCGCCCGGCGCGAGAAGATCGCTGAGGACATGATCGCTGCTGCCGAGCGCGCCGCGGTCGAGGAACTGCGGGTTCGTGCCGCCGATGCCGCAGCTGCTGCCGCGCGCCAGCTGATCGGTTCGAACCATTCCGCTCAGGCCGACAAGGCCCTGGTCGACAAGGCGATCGCTGATATTTGACAGTTTGTTCCGCGCAGTTGTCGCGATGTAGGAAGGCGCTCGCTCAGGCGGGCGCCTTGCTTTATGCACGGCGTGCGAACCTATGAGGGGTGGGGCATGGTTGGGGCAACGATCCGGTTCTACATGAGACGCATTGCTGTAGTCCTTGCAGGGCTGTGCCTCGCCGCAATTCCGGCAAGCTGCTCAAGCGAGTCAGATATCGATGCCGCTCCGAAGCGGGCGGACGATGCCTTGCCCGTTCCTACAGAGTCATCCGTACTTTCGGTTCCCGTCGAGCTCGACGCGGCGACGCGCTCAGCGGTGGACGCCCTCGGCCCGGTG
>CAYPFE010000458.1:0-2861 GCA_964409895.1 uncultured Novosphingobium sp. | reverse complement strand
GGCGCCCGACCGGCGGTCCACCACCACCCGGAGGCGCCGTGAAGCCCGGTGCGAAGCTCCTGAAGGGCCCGCTCCCCTGGGTCGTGGGCGTCCTGCTGGCGCTCTGGATCGGGACCGGGCTGTTCCGGGCCGCGACCGCCCCCGAGGAGCTGACCTGGAGCCGGTTCCAGGCCGCCGTCGAGGCCGGCCAGCTCGAGGGCAGCGAGCTCGACGTCACCACCGTCGGGAACTCCTCGGACACCATCGAGGGCGTCCGTCGGGTCGACGGCGAGGACGTGCCGTTCACCGTCCGGTACAGCCCCGAGATCAGCGGCGACCAGCTGCGGGCCTGGATCGCGGCGGACCGCATCGCCGCCGTCCAGTTCGACCCCGAGCAGACCGGCCTGCTGGGCACGCTGCTCGTGACCGTCGTTCCGTTCATGATCGTGCTCGTCGTGTTCTTTCTCCTCATCCAGAACATGCAGGGCGGCGGCGGCCGCGTGATGCAGTTCGGCCGCTCGAAGGCGAAGAAGGTCAGCAAGGACACGCCGAAGGTGACGTTCGAGGACGTCGCCGGCGTCGAGTCGGCCGTGACGGAGCTGCGCGAGATCGTCGAGTTCCTCTCCGACCCCCAGCGGTTCCTCCGCATGGGCGCGAAGATCCCGCGCGGTGTGCTGCTGTTCGGCCCCCCGGGGACGGGGAAGACGCTGATCGCCCGGGCCGTCGCCGGCGAGGCCGGCGTGCCGTTCTTCACCATCTCCGGCTCGGACTTCGTCGAGATGTTCGTCGGCGTCGGCGCCTCCCGGGTCCGCGACCTCTTCGCCCAGGCGAAGGAGAGCGCGCCGGCGATCATCTTCATGGACGAGATCGACGCCGTCGGTCGCCACCGCGGCGCCGGGCTGGGCGGCGGGCACGACGAGCGCGAGCAGACCCTGAACCAGCTGCTCGTCGAGATGGACGGCTTCGACCCGCGGTCCTCGGTCATCCTGATCGCCGCGACGAACCGTCCGGACATCCTCGACCCGGCGCTTCTGCGGCCGGGCCGGTTCGACCGCCAGATCGTCGTCGACCGGCCGGACCTCCGCGGCCGCGAGGCGATCCTCGGCGTGCACGCGAAGGGGAAGCCGCTGGCCGAGGACGTCGACCTCGCCGTCCTCGCTCGCGGCACGCCGGGGTTCACCGGTGCCGACCTCGCGAACCTGATGAACGAGGGCGCGCTGCTCGCCGCCCGCGAGCAGGTCGAGACGATCTCGATGCACCACCTCGAGGCGGCCATCATCCGCGTCGTCGCCGGTCCCGAGCGGCCGACGCGGCTGATGGACGAGCAGGAGCGCCGCACGGTCGCGTTCCACGAGGCCGGTCACGCCATCGTCGGCCACGCGCTCCCGAACGCCGACCCGGTCCACCGCATCACCATCATCCCGCGGGGCCGGGCGCTGGGCTTCACGATGCAGCTGCCGCTCCAGGACCGGCACCTCGTCCGGCGCGCCGAGCTGATCGACCGGCTGGCCGTGATGCTCGGCGGCCGCGTCGCCGAGGAGCTCCGGGTCGGGGACATCACGACCGGGGCCGGGGACGACATCAAGCGCGCCACCGAGACCGCCCGCGAGATGGTGACCCAGTTCGGCATGAGCGACGCGCTCGGCCCGGTCGTGCTGGGCCAGCGCGAGTCCCAGCCGTTCATCGGCCGCGACCTCGGCCACCAGGCCGACTACTCCGACGACGTCGCCCGTCGGATCGACGACGAGATCCGGGGGCTGATCGACGAGGCCCACGACGAGGCCCTCGAGATCCTCGTCGAGAACGCCGACGTCCTCGACGACATGGCCACGCGCCTGCTGGACGTCGAGACCCTGGAGGGGGACCTCCTCGCCGAGGTGTTCGCGCCGGTCCGGAAGCGGCGCAGCCGCGCCGTCCCGGTCCCGGCCGCCGAGGATCCGGCCGGCGTGCTCGCGGCGCTGCGTCGCCGCGCGCCGGGCGGGACGAACGGGCACGCCGGGAACGGCCACCACGTCGCCGAGGGCGCCGGGGCCGCGGGCGGCCAGGAGCGGACGTGACCGGCGAGGACCGTCCGGCCGACGTGCTGACGACCGGCGAGGCCCCGTCGGGGCCGCTCGCCGCGGCCGACGACCGGACCGCCGCCGACCGGGTCCGCCACGTCACCGGCGTCTCGCCGGGCGCCGTCTTCGACCACGAGAAGATCGAGCGGGCCGTCCGGATGCTGCTCGAGGCGATCGGCGAGGACCCGGACCGGTCGGGGCTGGCCGACACGCCGGCCCGGGTCGCCCGCGCCTACGACGAGATCTTCGCGGGGCTGCTCGTCGACCCGGCGGACGTGCTCTCGGCCACGTTCGACGAGTCGCACGACGAGATGGTGATGGTCCGCGACATCCCGTTCCACGCGATGTGCGAGCACCACCTCGTGCCGTTCATGGGCCAGGCCCACGTCGCCTACGTCCCGGGCCGCGACGGCCGCATCACCGGGCTGTCGAAGCTGGCCCGGCTCGTCGACGTCTGCGCGAAGCGGCCAGGCGTCCAGGAGCGGATGACGACGATGATCGCCGACGCGCTCGAGCGGGCGCTCGAGCCGCGCGGCGTGCTCGTCGTCCTCGAGGCCCGGCACCTCTGCATGGAGATGCGGGGCATCCGCAAGCCGGGGGCGCTGACCGTGACCTCGACCGTGCGCGGGATCTTCCGCGAGAACGAGAAGACCCGCGCCGAGGCGATGGCGCTGCTGCACCACTGACGCGCGTGCCGGGCGACCTGCGGACGCCGGCCGGCGACCTCCCCACCTCGCGGCGGGCCGTCGTGATGGGCGTGCTGAACGTCACGCCGGACTCCTTCAGCGACGGCGGCCGCGCCTACGACCCCGACGACCATCC
>CAYPFE010000457.1:0-2868 GCA_964409895.1 uncultured Novosphingobium sp. | reverse complement strand
GAAATCAATATGTTAGATGCAGGTCAAATCCTTGGGCGGGGGATAAGGCTAATAGAATTTTCAGTGGAGTTTGCTCACTCTTCGGTCGCAACGCACGGTATCCGCTCGATGAAACCAGAGAAATTCACTCGTCCCCGTCAGTCCATGGCCGTGAAACTCGGCAAGCGGCTGCGCAAGCCGCTCAATCGCTTCCTGGCGCGGCATTCGCTGATCTCGACAGGCCGCTTTATCGATCCCGACGAAGTCCTCGGCCTGGACGTGCTCAAGGAGAACTGGGAGGTAATCCGCGACGAGGCGCTGGCCGTGGTGGCTGGCAACGAGGAAGTTCCGTCGCTTGGGAGAATCTCCCCCGATCATCGGCAGATTGCGCCGGACGAGGCCTGGAAGAGCTTCTTCTTAAACGCCTACGGATACACGGCGGCTACGAACCGAAGCCGCTGTCCGCGCACAGCGGAAGTGATCGACAAGGTCCCCAATGTCGTGGTCGCGTTCTTTTCGATCTTCGATACCGGCACACGTGTTCCGCCTCATAATGGCGTGACCAAGGCGATGCTCAACGTCCATTTGGGCTTGTCGGTGCCACCGGAGAAGGATGCTTGCGGAATCCGTGTCGATGGCGTGGTGCGGCATTGGCAGGAAGGCGAACTTCTGGTTTTCGATGAAACCAACCGGCACGAGGCGTGGAACGAGAGCAGCCAGCCCCGGATCGTGCTGTTCCTGCAGGTCATGCGACCGATGGACTGGCTGGGCCGGCTTGTCGGCAAGGCTTTTCTGGCGCTGGTCAAGCGGACAACCTATGTTCAGGACGTTCGCAAGGCGCTAGAAGTTTGATCTGCGGTGGCGCCCGAAATCTTGTCTCCCGCTGAAAGATTCATGCCCAAACACGCAATTCCCCGCATGAAAGCCGCGATTCACCGCGCACACAATTCACGCCGCGAATCGGAGCGGTTAAGGGTACGAAAAGACGCGACGTGTTATTCAGGACCGGTGATGACGGTGAATTGGTTGGAAAATTTCAGGCGTTTGGCCAGTGCAGCGGCACTCGCCGTTCTGTTCGCGCTGCCGCTCGCCCAGGCCCGCGCCGACGACATATCGGATGTAGAGCAGTCATTTGACCGGGCTTTCGGAACCGAACTGCGCGCGCCGCGCAGCTACGCCACGCCCTTCGAGGCCCAGATCGCAAGCCTCGCCAATGCTTCTCAGGGCCGTATCGGCGTTGCGGCGGTCGACCTCAATACCGGCAAGGCCATCGACGTGCTGGGCAGCCAACCCTTCCCGATGGCCAGCACCAGCAAGATCGCCATCGCCGCCACCTTTCTCGAAGGGGTCGAGAAAGGGCGCTGGACGCTCACCAGCGAGTTTCCGCTGCTCATACCCGTCAGGTCCGAGCGGTTTTCCTCCACGCGCGCGCCGGTCCGAAATGGTGAGTATCTGCCGGCGATCGAACTCATCGAATTGATGCTCACGCGCAGCAGCAATCCCGCAACCGATGCGCTGCTTGCTGTGGTCGGCGGTCCGCCCGCGGTCAACAACTGGGTGCGCCGTGCGGGCATCAAGGATTTCCGCATTGACCGCGATATCGCGACACTGGTTCGCGACGACGGCGAAGTCGATCCCGCCACCACGATCGATCAACGCGACAGTGCCACGCCGCTGGCCATGGCCCAGCTGTTGGCGGGCCTCCACCGGGGCGATTGGCTGAACGATTACAGCAGGTCCGTCATTCTCGAAGCGATGGCGCGGTGCATCACGGGCAAGCGCCGGATCCCGGCGTTACTGCCCGAATCCGCGCAGGTCGCGCACAAGACGGGTTCGCTGAACAACACTTCCAGCGATGTGGGGATCATCAAGACGCCTGACGGGCGGGCGATGGCGATAGCTATTTACGTGACCGGGCAGGGCGGCAAGCGGAACCGCGAAGCGCGCATCGCCGAGATCGCCCGCGCGCTGTACGACGGCTACCTCTCTTCGCCACAGCGCTATGGCTTCTCGGCATCGCGCTGACGCCGAAACGAGTGGGACAACAAAAAACGCGCCGGGACTGGCCCGGCGCGTCCTTTGCGATTTGATCTGCCCCAGGGGCAGAAAAACCGATTACTCAGCGGCAGCAGCGTCGCTGGCGGCGTCGGCCGCGGCATCAGCAGCTTCGCCAGCGGCGTCAGCAGCACCTTCGGCGGCTTCGGTAGCGGCGTCGGCAGCACCTTCGGCAGCTTCGGTGGCTTCAGCAGCAGCGTCGGTCGCGGCTTCTTCAGCGGCTTCCTGCGAGCAGGCCGAAAGGGCGAGAGCGCCGGTAAGGGCGGCAGCGAAAACGATCTTGCGCATGTGTGGTATTCCTTGAACAGCTAGTGAACCAAGCACGGCACAAGGCCGAGCCAAAAGCCTACCGCACCGATAGACTTCGGGCCGTCAAATAATCACCTTATCTCTGCTATGCAAGCTCTTGTCGCAAGCAGGCGGAAAACCTGTGTTTTCGCGTGCATTTATGCACTAATTGCGAATTGTGTCAGGGATATGACGAATCACATCCTTGTCAGGATTTTCCAGCCCTGTGCACCGATTGGAAGGCTGGTGATTCGATAATATGACGGCTGACTGTGCCCGGCGGCGCTGCTAGGACTGCCATATGGAGCCAAAGCAGCATCTCTACCTCGTCGACGGATCGTCATACATCTTCCGCGCCTATCACCGGCTGCCGCCGCTGACCGATCCGGAAGGCACACCGGTTGGCGCCGTCTATGGCTACACGACCATGTTGTGGAAGCTGGCCGACGATCTCAACAAGGCGGAAGGCCCCACGCACCTTGCGGTCATCCTCGACAAGGCCGGGACTTCGTTCCGCAACGCCATCTACCCGGAATACAAGGCCAA
>CAYPFE010000456.1:0-2873 GCA_964409895.1 uncultured Novosphingobium sp. | reverse complement strand
CGCCGCCACCTGAAGACGGTGCGTCTACCAATTCCGCCATCTGGGCACACAGGGCGCTGCACCCTATCGTACAGCGCTTGGCAGGAGGGCGCCGATAGGGGGTGCCCGCACTCTTGTCAACGGCATCAGGGCAATCTCATGACGCATTGCGCAGTTGCGCGGGACAAGGCGATTGTGCAATTGGCGATGCCAGCAAGGGAGCATTAGTCGCTCCACCCAGAAAGTCCGGAATTCACTATGAGCACAAGCGCGAACGATAGCCTCACTGGCAAGGTAGTTACAGTGCTGGGCGGCGGCGGGTTTTTCGGCAAGCATCTTGCGCAGGAGTTACTGTCCAGCGGGGCAAGGCTACGAATCACCAGCCGGCATCCGGAGCGCGCCTTTCGGCTGAAGACGCTCGGAAATCTCGGCCAGGTCCAATTCGCCCGCTGTGACGTGACCAAGCCTGAGTCGCTTGAGTTGGTGCTCGCCGGATCGCATGCGGTCGTCAATCTGGTGGGAGCCTTCGGTGGCGATCTGGATTCGCTGCAGGGCAAGGGAGCCGGCCGGATCGCCGCGGCTGCGCAGGCTGCAGGGGCGCAGGCCTTTGTCCATGTTTCGGCGATCGGGGCCGATGCCGAATCGCGTGTCGACTATGCCCGCACCAAGGCGGAAGGCGAGGAAGCGGTGCGTTCGGCATTTCGTAACGCGACAATCCTGCGGCCGTCGCTGTTGTTCGGGCCGGACGACAATTTCGTCATGATGTTCGCCAGGCTGATTTCAATGCTGCCGGTGTTGCCGGTATTCGGGCCGGAAGCAAGGCTGCAGCCGGTGTTCGTGGACGATGCCGCCAGCGCCGCAGCGTCAGTAGCCTCCAGTCCGGAAACGCACGGCGGGAAGATCTTCGAACTTGCCGGGCCGGAAGTGCTCACCATGCTCGAACTTAACCAGCGGATCGCAGAAGCCCAGGGCCGCAACCGGCTGCTTGTCGAGCTGCCCGATCCGATTTCCGGAGCCATCGCAATGCTGACGGGCTGGCTTCCCGGTGCGCCGATAACCAATGACCAGTGGCAATTGCTCAAGGCTGGCAGCGTCGCTTCGGGCAATCGCCCGGGCTTCAAGGCGCTGGGCATCGCGCCGCGTCCGCTGGGCCTGTTTCTCGACCGCTGGATGGTGCGCTTCCGCAAGCATGGCCGGTTCGGCGCGGACGCACGCGCGGCTTGATAGCCCTCGCTAGCCGTCCACTTCGGCGTAGTGCTTCGGCGGGCGGATCACATCCATGCGTTCCGACAGCAGCGGCCGGAAGCTCGGGCGGCTCTTGAGCACGAGATACCAGCTTCGTGCCTGCTCGTGCGTGTTCCAGTCGATCCCGCCGAGATAATCGGCAACGGAGATTTGCGCGGCCGCGGTCAGGTCGGCAAGTGTCATGGTCGGTCCGGCCAGCCAGGGCCGGTGGTCGATCAGATAGTCGACGTAGTAGAGATGTTCATGCGCCAGCCGCATCGCGTCACGCAGGTAACGCGCGTCGGGTGATTGGCCCATCAGGAGCCGCTTACGCATCCGTTCATGTAGAAGCGGTTCGGTGACATCTCCGTAGAAGTTCTCGTCGAACAGCGCGATCAGCCGCCGGATTTCCGCACGCTGCGTGGCCGTGCCACTGATCAGGGGCGTTTTTTCCTCGGTTTCTTCGAAATATTCGCAGATCGCACGGCTGTCGGACAGCGTCAGCCCCCTGTCGGGATCGTGCATCACGGGAGTGCGTCCCGCCGGGTTCATCGCGAAGAAGTCATCACGGCCTTCCCACGGGTTTTCGCGTTGCAGCTCATAGCCGACACCTTTTTCGCTGAGCAGCAGCCGGACCTTGCGGCTGAACGGGCACAGGGGGAACTGGTAGAGCTGCCACATGGCGTTTTCGTCTGCCAAAGCTGCCGCTGCGCGTCCACCCGGCGCAGCCCGAAGCGGGTGCTTAATGGCGTGGATAAGTCTTGCTGGGAACATCAGTCCCGGGGCATCGCCTCTTTGGCGCGTTTGGCCATCGCTTCCAACTCGGGCAGCATGTCTCCATACGCGCTTGCCAGGCCCGCCAGCGAATCCATCAGCTTGGGCACGCGCTGCACGATTTCCTTTGGGAGGCGCTCCGCCCCGGGCCCCGCCATTTGACCCAGCGTTGCATCGGGTGGAACGTCCGGTGCAATTTCGCCGGCGCCTGCCTTGTCCATCGCGTCCACAAAGGGTTTTACCTCCATGTCGAGAAGCTGCTTGGTGATGGCTGCCAGCGCGCCCGCGACCATGTATTGCGTCATCGGGTCCTCGAGCTTGCGGGCGACTTCGTCCGCCTTGCTTTCGTTTGCAAACAGGGGGGAGGGCATGCAGACAGTCATCGCCACGGAGGCAAAGATGATCTTGATATGCTTCGCCATTCGGTTCTTCTCCGGGGATTTGGTCCATTCTAGCCGAGACCTGCTTTCGCGGCGGTGAACGAATCTGGCGCCCGACAGCAACGTGACGATTGACCCGCACGGTAAGGCCGATATGAACCGTGCTCCATCCATCAACCGGGAGAGATACATGTTCACGCACGTTGTCGTTGGCAGCAACGATCTTGCCAAGTCGAAGTCATTCTACGACGCCATCTTCGGCGCGATCGGGGGCAACCCCGGCATGGATATGGGCACACGCCTGGCCTATGCGCACAATGGCTCGAACTTCATGGTGACGACGCCGATAGACGGAAATCCGGCGACCTTCGCCAATGGCGGAACCATCGGCTTTGCCATGGCAGACCAGGGCCAGGTCCATGCCTGGCACGACGCCGGCGTCGCCGCAGGCGGCACTTCGATCGAGGACCCGCCGGGAGAGCGCGATCTGGGCTTCGCCAAGCTCTATCTCGCCTA
>CAYPFE010000455.1:0-2887 GCA_964409895.1 uncultured Novosphingobium sp. | reverse complement strand
TAGGTGGTGATGATCCAGGTTCCCTGGTCCATCGAGACGCCGAGGTCGCCGGCGATGTGCGGAATCGAGACATTCGCCACCGTCATGTCGAGAACGACGATGAAATTGCTGAAGGCCAGCATAACAGCCGCCAGCCACAGGCGGCCGCCTGTGAGGACTGGCGGGGCCGCCGCTGCGCCTGTTGCTGGAGTGCTAGTCGCCACTGACGTCGATATCGACTTCGGTGGAAAGGCCAACGCGCAGCGGATGTTCGGCGAGTTCCTTCGGGTCGAGCTCGATGCGTACGGGCAACCGCTGGACAACCTTGATCCAGTTGCCGGTCGCATTCTGGGCCGGGATCAGCGACATCGATGCTCCCGTCCCGCCGGCGATGCCGGCAACCTTGCCGTGATAGGTGATGCCAGAGCCGTAGAGATCGGCGGTAACCGTCGCGGGCTGGCCGATCCTGACGCGGTCGAGCTGACGCTCCTTGAAATTCGCGTCGATATAGACCTTGCCGATCGGAACGATGGTCATCACCGGCCGTCCTGCCGCGACGACCTGTCCGATCTGAACGCGGCGTTGTGACACAACGCCGTCCACCGGCGCGCGGATCACGGTATTCGCAAGATCGATGCGGGCGTCGTCCACCTTGGCCTGGGCAGCGCGAACCCCGGGGTCGGTCTCCTCGGTCGAGCCGCTGATCAGTGCCCGGGTCGCTGCGAACTCGCCTTGGGCGGTGCTGCGATTGGCCTGCGCCATGGCGACACCTGCTCTGGCAGAGGCGACGGCGGCGCGCGCACTCGCCAGCGACTTGCGCGCATCGGTGAGTTCCTCTCCCGAAACCGCACCGCTTTTGGCCAGCCGCTCGCGCCGCTCGAAGTCGATACGCGCCTTTTCTAGATCGGCCTGAGCAGCTTCGAGCTGTGCGCTGGCGCTGGCGATATCGGCGGAGCGCGACTGAACCTGTGCGGCGAGCGCGCCGGTCGTCGAGACGGTCTGGCGGAATTTGCGCCGTGCCTCTGCCAGCTCGGCTTCGGCTTCGGCGAGCGCAATTTCGGTCTTGCTCTTGTCCAGCAGGACAAGGACATCGCCCTTCTTGACGTGCTGGGTGTCCGTCACCTTCACTTCGACGACGGTTGCAGAAATGCGGGGCGTGACCTGCGCTATCTCGGCGTTCACATAGGCGTTGTCGGTGCTGACATGATTGCGGCCGAGCAGCACATACCACAGCAGCCAGATGACGGTGGCGGCGATCACCACCAGAGCCAGCCGGCCAAGCCACCTGCGGCGCGTCGCCTTGCGCTCGGCCCGGGCGATGGATTCTTGGGTTGCAATGTCCGTATCGGCGTCAGCCATGGGGATTGTCCTTGGCGGGGCTGGTACCGTCAGCACCAAACCCGCCTCCTAGGGCCCTGAACAGGGCGATGTCGAGCAAGTGGGCGCCCGTCTCCAGTCCCGCGACGGCAAGGCGGGCTTCGAGCAGGCGGTCCTCGACGGTGAGCACGTCGAGATAATCGGAAAGGCCGCCTTCATAGCGCAGCCTGGCGATCCGATAGGCGTCCTCGGACGCGTCGAGCGCGACGCGCGCGTTAGTGAGCTTGCTGCCGGTGGCGGCGCGGCTGGTGACGATGTCGGCTACCTCGCGGTAGGCGACGATCACGGCATGGTCGTAGTCCGCGACGGCCTCGTCAAAGGCTGCGCTGGCGACGGCATGGCGGCCTTCTAGCGCGCCTCCATGGAAGATCGGCAGGCTCACCGCCGGCCCGACGCTGCCAATCGTCGAATCGGATTGGAACAGCGTACTGAGGCCGATTGACTGAAAGCCGATCAGCGCATCGAGCCTGATCGCCGGAAAGAAATCGGCACGGGCAGCTTTTACCCGCCGTGCGGCGGCTTCGGCGCGTTCGCGGGCCGATGCGATGTCTGGCCTTCGTGCGATAAGTCCGGTGGTGACGCCTTGTGGCAGATCAGATGCTGTTGCCCGCATCAGTGCCGGCCGCTCGATCGTCAGCCCCCGGTCCGGCCCCGCGCCGAGCAGGGCCGCGATCTGGTGCCGCCTTAGTGCGATGTCTTCGTCGGCCCGGGTCAGCATGACTCTGGCGGTTGCGACCTGGGCATCGGCCTGACGCAGGCTACCGCGCGTTTCCAGCCCGTCGGCCTCGCGGTTGGCGACGAGCCGCTGGATGGCGAGCCTGATGTCGAGCGCTGCCTGGCGGATATCGCGCTCGGTGAACAGCTGGCCAAGATCCGCATAAGCATCGGCGATGGCGCTAGCGAGTATCAGCCGGGCGGCTTCGGCGTCGATGGCGGCGGCACGCGCCTCGGATGTCGCGGCGGCGAGCATTGCGCGGTTCCTGCCCCACAGGTCGATGTCGAGGCCTGCGCTCGCGGTGACGTCGCCGCCGGTGCGCCAGCCGCGCGGCAGGAACTGCTTGATGCCGGAGCCGAAGCCGTTGTTGAGGCTCCGGCGGTCTTCGTAGATTTCACCGTTAGCATCTAGCTGCGGGTACAGGGCTGCTCCTGCTTCCTTCGCCAGACCGTTTGCACGGCGGAACCGCGCCATGGCTGCGGCGAGGCTCGGGGCATTTTCCATGCCTTCCTCGATCAGCGCATCGAGCTGCGGATCACCGAAACTGCGCCACCATTCCTCTGCCGGCCACTCACCCGGCGCGTCGGTCGCCAGGCTTTGCTCGGCGGAAACAGTGCTTGCGTCAGCAAGCCGAACGGAAGCCATCTTCGCCGGCGGCGGAACGCAGCCGGCAACGAACAGCGCCGCAATGACGGGCGCTGCCCAGATCGGCATGGCAATTTGGTCTTGCGGCATCGGCTCGCCCGGGAATCATGTTTGCAGGGGCCTATGACGCCCGTTTTGCGAGCTAGTCAATCGCCGTGCGACGGCGGCGGG
>CAYPFE010000454.1:1756-2890 GCA_964409895.1 uncultured Novosphingobium sp. | reverse complement strand
TCGTCACCACGGCAGGCGACTGGGGTTCGGCCAGGCGTGGGCCATTCGTCGCCATCGAAATGGCGGATGCCGAGGCACTGTTCCGCGTGCGCTTCTGGGGTGCGGCGATCCTCGCCAAGCATGCCGCGTGGCACCTGAACGACGAGGGCTCGATCACGCTCACCAGCGGGATGAGCGCGTTCAAGCCGAACAAGGGCACGGTGATGGCGACCGCCATGGCCGGCTCGATCGAGCACCTGTGCTATGGCCTCGCGGTCGAACTCGCACCAATCCGCGTCAACGCGGTGTTCCCGGGCGGCGTTGCCACCGAGATCTTCGCCGGACTGCCCGAGGAGATGCGCAAGACCGAGGAAGCCCGCTTTGCCACCCAGCTGCTCCCGCGCATCAGCCAGCCGGAGGAAGTCGCCGAAGCCTATCTCTACGCGATGAAGGCAACCTATACGACCGGGCAGGTGATCAAGGTCGACGGCGGCGGGGAACTGACGGGGTAACGCGGGATACCCACCCCGCTGCGGCTAGTGGCTCGCCAAGCCTCGCTCCCCTTCCGCAAGCGGGAGGGGTTGGGGGTGGGCTTTCGTGCACCCGATCAATACGGCTTCTCGCCCGCCAGCGTGATCCTTCGCATCACCCGGCGATAGCCGTGGTAATCGTTGATCGGATTGTGCTGTGCGGCGCGGTTGTCCCAGAAGGCGAGGGAGCCGACCTGCCAGCGGAAGCGGCAGGTGAGTTCGGGGCGGACCTGGTGCTGGAACAGATAGTCGAGCAGCGGTGCGCTTTCCGCCTCGGTCCAGCCCTTGAAATGCGAGGCATGGGCGACGTTGACGAACAGGCATTTGCGGCCGGTTTCCGGGTGGGTGCGAACCGCCGGATGTTCGACGACATGGTCGAGCACCGGTGCGTCGTTGCCCGAATTCCGGATCACGTCCTCACGCGTTTTCGACACGTCCGCCTTGGCCGATGTGTTGACAATCGTCAGTGTGTCCAATGATGTGCGAAGCCCTTCCGACAGGGTTTCGTAAGCAAGGTACTGGTTGGCGAACAGCGTGTCACCGCCATAGGGTGGCACCTCCAGCGCGTTCAGCATCGTACCCATCGGCGGTTCCGGCAAATAGTTGGTGTCGGCATGCCAGATGC
>CAYPFE010000454.1:0-1746 GCA_964409895.1 uncultured Novosphingobium sp. | reverse complement strand
CCGCCGAAATTGTTGCGCTCGTGCTCAAGCTTGATGACTTCGGTGATCTCCGGATAGCCCGCGATACCGGGCACCAGGGGATATTCGGCAGGCGTCCCGAAATAGCGCGCGAAACGCATGTAGGCGTCGGGCTCGAAGTGCTGGTCCCGGAAGAAAATCACGAGGTGGTCGAGCAGCGCCTGGCGGATCGCGGCGATGGTCTCTTCATCGAGCGGGCTGGTGATATCGACGCCTGAAATTTCCGCGCCCAGCGCGCCCGAGATAGGCGATATCGTTAAGTCCGTCATTCGTACTTTCCAATATACACTGGCATTCTAGTATTGCTGCCGTGATTCCCGCAAGCAGGGATGCGAGAGAGGAGCATTGACGTGCCGCAATTTGTTGGCAGACATACGATTTTCCATGGCTTCGGGCGTGGCACCAATGAGACACCAAAAGGCCATCAAGCGTTCACCTGGTGGGGGTCTGACCGGTTTCAACTGCCCAAAGGGACAAGACAGACTAATGTCCGGCTGCAGGCCGAGGATGGTGCGCACTCCAGCGGCATTCTCTACGAGCGCGGCGGCGAGAAGACCGCCGTGGTGTTCAACCACCCGCGCGCCGACTTCTCCAGCCATTATCTGACACCGTTCCTGGTCGAGGCGGGCTATGCCGTGTTCGGCGGGCAGACGCGCTACCTCGGCAACGACGTCAATTGCGAGCATGAGTGCCTGTGCGCCGACCTTGCCGCGCAAGTGCGTTACCTGCGTGCCGAGGGCTTCGAGCATGTGCTGTTCTGCGGCAACAGCGGCGGCGGGCCGCTTTCCACCTTCTACATGGCGCAGGCCAACACGCCGGTGGGTCAGCGGCTGAAGCTGACAGCAGCAGGCGAGCCCTATGATTTGAACGAGCTGGATCTCCCGCAGGCCGACGGGCTCATCAACCTTGCGGGCGCGCTCAGCGAGGGCGCGCTGGAACTCGCCAATCTCGATCCTTCCGTCACCGACGAGGATGACCCGCTGTCCTGCGATCCGGACCTCGATATGTTCAACCCGGCCAATGGCTATCGCAAGCCGCCTGAATCCAGTTCCTATTCCGAGGAATTTCTCGCCCGGTACCGCGCCGCGCAGGTGGACCGTTGCCGCCGCATCGACGCGCGAGCGCGCCAGGAAGTCGCCCGCAAGCGCAAGTACCGGGCGATGATGGCCGAGCCCGGCTTCGCGGACCTGCCGCTGGAAGAGCAGAACGAGATCACCCGGCATGCCGTCGCCTGCAACACGCTGGTGATCTACCGCACCATGGCCGACCCGGCGCTGACCGACCTTTCGATCCACGCCAACCAGCGCACGATCCTGGGCCTGATGCAGCCCGACCCGCAGATCGCCAACTGGACGATCCCGGGCTTCGTGCAGATGATGACTGCTGAAGGGTGGCTCTCGACCTGGTCCGGACTTTCCACACAGGTCGACATGCATCAGGATGCGAAAAAGGTGACGCAGCCAGTGCTGTCGGTGACGCTCACTGCCGACGTCACGATCCTGCCCTTCGTCGGCAAGGGGCTCTATGAGAATGCGGCGAGCGCGGACAAGGAATATGTCGAGATCGATACCGACCATTTCGCATTCAAGCCCGACGAGCCGCGCGACCGGGGGATTCCCGAGGTCGCCGAGGCGATTGTCAGCTGGCTGAAGCCGCGCTTTCTTCCAGCATCTGCTTGTCTAGCCCCCTGAGGCTGGGCCAGTGATATTGGGTTTCTCTAATAGGGTT
>CAYPFE010000453.1:0-2890 GCA_964409895.1 uncultured Novosphingobium sp. | reverse complement strand
GACAGCACCTTACCCGCACCGGCATCGGCGAAGACGACGGCGCCACCCAACTCCGCTACACCCATTGCTATCTCCAGGCCATGGGCCAGCGTTTCCGGCTCATTGCCCGGCGTCCAGCGCGCGACCGTGCCGTTGGCCGTGGTGACGACCCACTCGTTAGCGCCGGAGGAGGCGACGCCGCGCAGGAAGCCGGGGAACATACCGCCGAATAGCGTGCCGGCCGAGGCCATGTTGCCGGCGGCGTCTATGGTGTAGGAGAACATGCCGTCGCCGACATACACCGTACCCTCGGGATTGACGGCCAGGCCCATCGGCCATTCGAAGCCCATGTCTACCAGCTGCTTCACAGATCCGTCCGGCAGGATTTCGCGGAGCGATCCGGTGATGTGCGAAACGAAGATCCGCTTGCCGACAAACGTGCAGTTGTCGAGGCCGGGGTCGAGCTGCGCCAGCACCGTCTTCTCGCCCGTACGCGGATCGATCTTGAGCACCTGGCCGCTGCCGACCTGGGTCGAGACGATATAGCCATCGGGGTGGAACTTGACCGAATCGGGCACGCCAAGGTCCCTCGCCACCACTTCCGGCTCACCACCGTCGAGCGAAACGCGCCAGATCTCGTTGGCCCCCTGCGCGGGGAAATAGAGCTTGCCGTCCGGGCCGACCTCGAAGGCATTGGCCATCGGCACGCCCTCCAGGATCACGCGCGGCGCACCGCCGTTGCGGTCTAGCTCGAGGATACGGCCGCCCATCCGCAGTTCGCCCGCGATCAGGTGGCCCTGATGATAGGTGATCGGGTTGGCGACCGGGATGTTGTCGGTGACGATCGCGCTGGTGCCGTCGGGCCGCAGCACGCTCACCCTGTGATTGCAGATTTCGGTGCAGTAGAGATTGCCCTCGTCGTCGAAGACAAGGTCGTCGGGGCAGGCGATGCCGCCGCCGATCGGGCTGATTGTCTCGATTTCGCCGGTGTCCGGATCGACGGCGCTGACCTGGCTTCCCGCCACCTGCGCGACATAGACGCGCCCGTCGGCACCCGCGCGGATGCCGTTGGCGCTGTAAAGCCTGCTAGGCCTGGTGACGCGCTGGAGGGACCAGCCCTTGGCCGCGCTTGGCGTGCCCGACAACTGATAGCGCGACGGTAGCTGTTCCATGTGATCGTCCTCTCCGTGGGATTGTCGTGCGATTCTTGGGGCCTGTCCTAAAGCGGCGCGTGGTCCAAGAAAAGCCCTTCCCCTCGCACGGGCCAAACCGCTATCGGGATAGCAGCAATGGGAGAGGTCATGAACGAAATGCGCTTCGACGGGCGGGTAGCCGTCATCACGGGTGCGGGCCGGGGATTGGGACGCAGCCATGCCCTGCTGCTGGCTTCTCGGGGCGCCAAGGTGATCGTCAACGATGTCGGCGGACCGATGCGCGGTGACGGCGAGGACGATGGCGTTGCCCAGGCCGTTGCTGCCGAGATCAGGGCCGCGGGCGGTGAGGCCATCGCGAATACCGATTCGGTGGCCACACCCGAAGGCGGCGCGGCTATCATCCAGGCAGCCCTCGACGAATGGGGAAGGATCGACATCCTCATTCACAGCGCTGGCAACGTGCGTTACGGTTCGATACGCGAAGTCAGCTACGAGGATTTCAAATCCGTCATAGACGTCCACATGATGGGCGCGTTCCACGTCGTCCAGCCTGCGTTTCGCCTGATGTGCGACGCCGGCTACGGCCGCATCGTCCTGACCAGCTCGGTCGGCGGCATCTACGGTAATTACGATTGCGTCAATTACGGCATGGCCAAGACCGGCATGATCGGACTGAGCAATATCACGGCGCTCGAAGGCGAGGAGTTCGGCGTCAAGTCGAACATCCTCGTGCCCGGCGCCGTCACCCGCATGGCCGAGGGCCTCGACATCTCGCAGTATCCGCCGATGGAACCCGAACTGGTCTCACCCGTCGTCGGCTGGCTGGCGCATGAGGATTGCCCCGTGACCGGCGAGATGCTCGCAGGCATCGGCGGCCGTTTCGCCCGGATGTTTGTCGCGGAAACCAGGGGTGTGTACCAGCCGTCATGGACGATCGAGGATGTGGCGCACGCCAACGCTGCAATCCACGACAAGACCGAATTCCTCGACCTTGGCCTGCAAGGCCATGTCAATCATATTGCGTACAGCTTCGAGATGGCAAGAGAGGGCGGATAGGCCGCCCTAATGAACAACACTGTTGACAACTTTAGCCGCATGGGCTTGAGGCCTGTTAACGAATGGCCGCAAGTGCGGCGACAAGGGAAGAAGTGGGATCGGACATGAGCTACGTCGAACCGAAATGCACGAAAACGGATGTTCCTCCGCTCGAGGAAGTCGACATCCCCGCCCTCAAGGCGAAGTATCAGGCGGAGCGCGAAAAGCGCCTTCGCAAGGATGGCGCCAAGCAATATGTCAAACTGGCCGAGGAAACGCCGCAGGACCACACTTTCGATCCTTACGCCGAAATCGCCCCGCGCGAGCCGGTCGATGGCGAAACCGATGTCGTCATCCTCGGTTGCGGCTGGACCGGGGTCTGCGCTGCGGTTCACCTCAAGAATGCGGGCGTCGAGAATTTCTACATGCTGGACCACGCGGGCGACCTTGGCGGCACATGGTACTGGAATCGCTATCCCGGCCTGCAATGCGACAACGATGCCTATTGCTACCTGCCGCTGCTGGAAGAGACCGGCTGGCTTCCGTCCAAGCAATTCGAGGACGGCTACGAGATTTTCGATCATTTCACACGGATCGGCAAACAGTACGGCCTTTATGACAAGGCGCTGTTCCACACCTTGATCACCAAGCTCAACTGGGACGAATCCATCAAGCGCTGGCGCGTTTCGACCAGCCGGGGCGACGAGATCAAGGCGCGCTTC
>CAYPFE010000452.1:0-2892 GCA_964409895.1 uncultured Novosphingobium sp. | reverse complement strand
TCGGAGAACAGGTGCCGACCATAGACGAACGTATTCTCACCATCCATGTTCCAGCGCCAGCCGTGGAACGGGCAGACGAACCCGCTCTTGGCGCAATTGCCGTGGGCGGTGGAGTGAGTCGAATCGACAGTGCAGCCGCCCGCGAAAGGCACACCGCGATGGCGGCAGTGGTTGTGCCAGGCCTTCACCCCGTCGTTGGTGCGCACGACGATCACAGAATAGCCGACATTGGCATATTCCACCCAGTCGCCGACTTCCGGGATCTGCTCCAGCCGGCAGGCCATCTGCCAGGTATGCGGCCACAGGTTCTCGAGCTCGGCCTTGTAGAATTCCTCATCGTAATAGCGCTGTTTGGGGATGCGCTCGGGGTCGGTGACGGGGTAGGGATTGGTGGCCATGGCTCTCTCCAAAAGAATCGTCTTTGGACACATCCTAGGACGGTCCGGCACGCGTGTCATGATGATTGCGCTGTCTTCGGCTGCTGGTAAGGTTCGATGAGCCGCAGGACGACATTGCGGCGCTAGTGGAGAGTTCGGCATGACAGACCAGCGTCTCACGATCATTTCATGCGATTGCCACGCGGGGCCTGAGCGGATGGCCGATTTCAGGCCGTTTCTCGAGCCCCGGTATCGCGATGATTTTGACGCCTACTGCGCGGCTATAGATGCGTTCGAGGCAGCGCGCGCATCCGGGCTGACAGGCGGCGGCGCGCCGTCAGGAGCAGGCGATGAAGGCCTTTGGGACTCCGGCGTCCGCATCCGCGATCTCGACAAGGACGGAATCGCCGCCGAAGTGATCTTCGCGCAGGGCAGCATCCCGTTTGGAGCCTATCCGGCAGTTGGCGGTACAGCCAAGCTAGATTTCGCTGCCAGCGCTGAGCAGGTGGCGGCGGGCTGCCGGGCCTACAATCGCTGGCTAGCGGAGCTGTGTGCGAACGACCCCACGCGCCACCTTGGAATTGCCAGGGTGCCACTGCCCGACGTCGATGCCGCTGTCGCCGAAGTCGAATTCGCGACCGAGGCAGGCCTCAGGGGCGGCGTGCTTCTGCCGCCGATAACTTCGCACCAGACGATGCCCTACTTCAACGACCCGGTCTATGAACCGTTCTGGGCGGCCTGCGCAGCACATGGCATGGTGCTCAACATGCATGGCGGCGCCAACCTAAACTATGGCGAGGGCATCGAGAGCTTCGCACTGACATTGTCCGAGGTCGACTGGTTCAGCCACCGCGGCCTGTCGCATCTGATCTTCTCGGGTGTGTTCGAGCGGCATCCGGGCCTGCACCTTGCCATGACCGAACAGCGCACTCACTGGGTCCACCAGATGCTCGACGATTTCGATTCGATCTACGAGCATGCCGACCGTTTCAATTTCAAGCAGCACTTGCCGAAAAGTCCGCGCGAGTACTTCTTCGAGAACTGCTTCATCGGCGCGAGCTTCCTGTCGAAACCGGAATGCGATGCGCGCGACGAGGTCGGCAATCGCTGTTTCATGTGGGGATCGGACTATCCTCATATGGAAGGTACCTGGCCATATACCGGCGAGGCCTTGCGCTACACCTTCGGGGCCGATGTGCCTTCGGGCGAGCTTCAGGCCATGCTCTCCGGGAATGCCGCAAGGTGCTACGGGATCGATGTCGGGGAACTGCAAGCCATTGCCGACACGATCGGCCCGACCGAGGCCGAAATCCGCGAACCGATCGATGTGCTTCCCGGCGAAGCGGAGGAAGGCCGGCCGTTCCGCTCATGGGCCTTCCGCCGCCACGGCGCCTGGCACTGACGAAAGGCTAGGAAGCAGCCTCGGTTGCGGCACGTTTCAACCTCGCCAGCATCACTTCGCAGGAAGCCAGGAGCCCGTCCATCGCCGCCGCGTCCGTGGACGGCAAATTGCGGCAATGCTCGACGTCCTTGGCCAGCAGGTCATGCAAATCCATGTAGGCAGCGGTCGTGTCCCGTCCCGGGGGTGGGCGAACGAAGCCGGGGCCGACACGAAGCGCAAAGCTCTGTGCCGAGCCCGCTGCCAGGGCATCGGTAAGTTGAGGCAGGTCGAAGCCTAACCCTTCCGCTACATCCATCAGCGCCGCCGACATGCCGTAATTGGCGATCGAAATCAGGTTGTTGAGGAGCTTGCCTTCCTGTCCCCTGCCGACGGGACCCAGATGCGCGAGCGATTTCCCGATGGCATCAAGCCATGGCCGGGCGCGTTCGACATCGGCGTCCTCGCCGCCGACGAACAGGGAAAGCTGGCCTTCAATCGCTGCCGGCCCGCCGCCGGAAACGCCGACATCGACGAAGCCGACGCCGTATTGCTTCGCTTGGGATGCAAGCGAACGCGCCAGATCGGGCGAGACGGTCGAATGGAGGATGACGGTTCCGCCGTCGCCCAGCGCTTCGAACAGCCTGCCGCCGTCGACCAGTGCTTCGAGCTGGGCATCGGTGCGCACACAGATGCCGAGCAGGTCGGACTGACGGGCGGTCTCCATCGGATCAACGCTGCGCTCGGTGCCGGGTTCATCGAATTCGGCAAGCATCTGCGCGTTGATGTCGCAGCCGGTGACCTCGAAACCGCAGCGCGCCAGCCGGCGGGCGATTGGCGCACCCATGCTGCCGAGACCGATAAAACCAATTTTCATGTGCAGTCTCTCCCAACCACCCTGTTTCGACGATGACAATTGACTGTCACGCGCCTGTTGGCAAGGGAAGCTGACGGAACGGATGCAGGAAAGGAACCGCGATGACGATCGAGCAGGTGGTGGATGCCTATTTCGCCGGAATGCGCGCCAAGGACATCGCCGCGCTGAAGGCGCTCTATACCGAGGATGCGACATTCGTTCTGCCTGACGGCCGCGAGTTCAATGGCATCGATGCGATTGCCGGGATGCACCAAGGGGTG
>CAYPFE010000451.1:0-2894 GCA_964409895.1 uncultured Novosphingobium sp. | reverse complement strand
CGAGAAGGACCAGCTCTCCAAGATGTGGGTCCTGCGCCGCATCCTGATGCAGATGGGCACCGTCGATGCGATGGAGTTCCTGCTCGACAAGATGAAGGATTCCAAGACCAACGAGGATTTCTTCGCAACGATGAATCAGTAATCGAGGCTCACTTTCGTGAACGAACTTCTGCTCCTTTCTGCTTCGGTCCCCTCGCTTGGCGGACCTGCCGAGATATGGGGGCATATCGTCAATGATCTGTCGAACCTGAATTCGCCGGCGGCACTGTCGGCGTTCCTGCAGGTGCTGATGATCGACATCGTGCTGGCTGGCGACAACGCTATCGTCGTCGGTGCGCTGGCGGCGGGTCTGCCGCCCGACCAGCGCAAGAAGGTCATCGCCATCGGCGTGATCGCGGCACTTGTCCTGCGAGTGATATTCGCACTCACGGTAACCTGGCTGCTTGGCATCGTTGGGCTGATTCTGGCGGGCGGGCTGCTGCTGTTGTGGGTCGCCTGGCGGATGTATCGCGATCTGGTCGGGCACGATGCCACGGAGTCGCCCGGTTCGCCCGAAGTGCAGGGCGACGAGCATTCCGGCCTGCCTGCGGGCAAGAGCTTTGCCGCGGCCGCGTGGTCGGTGGCGGTGGCGGATGTGTCGATGAGCCTGGACAATGTTCTGGCGGTTGCAGGTGCCGCGCGGGACCACCCGGGCATTCTCATCATCGGCCTCATATTTGCGGTGGCGCTGATGGGCGTCGCTGCCAATGTCATCGCCAAATATATCGAGCGCTACCGCTGGATCGCCTGGATCGGATTGTTGGTCATTCTCTACGTCGCGGCAAAGATGATCTGGGAGGGCAGCCATGAGGTGGCACCGGTCGCCCAGGCCTTCGCTATGACTTTCTGAAGCTGTCGGCGCGCGCTTCCTGCCAGACGCGTGCGAATGGCGTGCTGCCGGGGTCGGCGATCAGCTGGCCGGGTTCGAGGAACTGGTAGACCTCGCTCATCGGCCCTGCCTTGACGCTGTCGATGCGCCGGATCATGTCGCGGAACGAGATGTCCCATGGGTGCTCGAAACCCATGGCGACGATGATTTCCCTCAGGGAATCAAGCGTTTCCTTGTGGAAATGGGCGACGCGTTTTGCCTTGTCATCCACCACCAGACCACTTTGCCGCCAGGTCGACTGGGTGGCGACGCCGGTCGGACAGTTGCCGGTATGGCAGTTCATCGACTGGATGCAGCCTAGCGAGAACATGAAGGCGCGGGCAGCGTTGCACCAGTCTGCACCGAGCGCAAAGGCGTTGGCCATGCCAGCGGCGGAATGAATCTTGCCCGCCGCACCGATGCGGATGCGATGCTTGAGATCGGCACCGATCACGGCGTTGCGGATGCAGATGAGTCCTTCGCGCAGCGGCATCCCGACATTGTCGGTCAGCTCCTGCGGTGCGGCACCCGTTCCGCCCTCGGCGCCATCGACGACGATGAAATCCGGCGTGATACCGGTTTCCAGAATCGCCTTGACCAGAGCCATGATTTCGTGTGGCTGGCCGACGCAGAGCTTGAAGCCGGCGGGCTTGCCGCCGCTCAGTTCCCGCAACTCGGCAATCCATTCGAGAAGCCCGATCGGAGTAGAAAACGTCGAATGGGCTGCAGGCGAAATGCAGTCCTTGCCGGGCTCGATATCGCGCGCCTCGGCGATTTCCTGAGTGACCTTGGCGGCCGGCAGCATGCCGCCGTGACCTGGCTGAGCTTGACCTCGATCATCTTGACCTGGTCATCTGCGGCGGTTTCGGCGAATTCGCCCGGATCGAAGCGTCCGTCCTTGGTCCTGCAGCCGAAATAGCCGCTGCCGATCTCCCAGATCAAGTGCCCGCCGTGCTTGCGATGGTAACGGCTGATGCCACCCTCACCGGTATCGTGGGCAAAGCGTCCAATGGCGGCACCCTTGTTGAGCGCTTCGATCGCGCGAGCCGATAGCGAACCGAAGCTCATCGCCGAAATGTTCAGTAGCGAGGAATCGTAAGGCTTGGCGCATTCCGGCCCGCCGATGCGGACATGCCACGATTCCGGGCAGTTTTCCTCTGGCAGGATCGAATGGCCAAACCACTCATATTCCTCGGAATAGACATCCAGCTCGGTGCCCATCGGGTGGCTGTCGAGCTGGCCCTTGGCGCGCGCATAGACGAGCGAACGCTGGTCGATGTTGAAGGGCCGTCCCTCGTCGTCGCTTTCGACGATATAGCTGCGCAGGAACGGCCGCAGGTCTTCGAACAGCCAGCGGATACGCGCCACCAGCGGGTAGTTGCGCCGCAATGCATGCCGGGCCTGAAAGAAATCGTACAGCGCGACCGCCAGCGCTGGTCCCAGGACGACCAGCGCCCAGCGGACCGGCTCCAGCATGGCGCAGGCGAGCACTGCTGCTGCCAGCATCGCCGGCACCACATAACGCGGCGGCGCGAGAACCATGTCAGCCGATGTGTTCGGCAAAGAATTCCGAGGTTCTCTGGTCGGCGAGCCCCGCTGCAGCCTCGTCCCGGCGCACGCCGATCTCAGCGGCAAACCCGTGATCGAGGCCTTCGTAGTCGTAGATTGTCACGCGGGGGTGATCGTCAAGCCCTTCGTGCATCGCCTTTTGCGCGTCGGGCGGGACGAAACCGTCGGCAGTCGGCACGTGAAGCATCAGCGGATTGGCGATGGCGTGCTTTTCATTGAGCATCTGGTCGATCATTACCCCGTAATAGCCGACAGAGGCATCGATATCGGTACGGGCGGCGACGCCATAGGCGACACGGCCTCCCATGCAGAAGCCGACGAAGCCGACCTTGGCAACGCCTTCCTGGCGTCGGATCCAGTGGATCACCGCCTCCATATCCCTGATTCCCTGGTCGAGATCGTGGTTCATCATGAAATC
>CAYPFE010000450.1:0-2897 GCA_964409895.1 uncultured Novosphingobium sp. | reverse complement strand
CCTGGCCGGTTGATCTAGCTGCATCGAAGAGACGCCGATATCCATGCATATCCCGTCGACGCGCGACACACCCGCCCCGGCAAGCGCGGTGATCATTTCCGAAAAGCGCCGCTGGTGAATTACCAGTCGCGGCGGTTGTTCTTGCAGTTCCGGCCAGCTCCCGGGATTTGCCGTCACAGCAGCGACGGCATCCGGATCGCGATCGAAAGCGTGGACAGTCGCCCCCTTGTCCAGCAAACGGCGCGTGTAACCGCCCGCACCGAAAGTGGCATCGACCAGCAGATCGCCCGGACCGGGTTGCAGCGCCGCAAGAACCCCGTCGATCAGGACCGGGACATGCGGCGCACTCATCACTTGCCGCCTTTCGCGAACGCTTCTGCCGCGAGTTGCCGGCACGCTGCCTTGGGGTTTTCCCAGCCCTCGCCCATGCCCGCCAGCCGGTCGGGACTCCACAGCTGGATGACGTCGCCGCCGCCCTGGAAGAATATCTGGTCCTCGACGCCCCGTAGTTCGGAGAGATAGGTCGGCAGCACAAACCGGCCGCTGTCGTCGAAGGTAACCTGCTTGAAGCTGTTCAGCTGGGTGATGCGCAATTCGCGGTCGAAATCCACGCCCTTCCTGTCAGCGTCGCGTTCCTCGCGGTCGAGCACGTCAGGGAAGGTTTCCGTCCGGGAGAGACCGAAACCGATCAGGCAAGGCCAGCGGGGATGGGTGTCGATGCAAATGACCGGGCGGTTGTCGCTCGATTCCTTGACGATCTTGCGAAACGAAGCAGGCAGGACGAAGCGGCCCTTGTCGCGCATCAGCGAGAAGTCCTGACCGCTGTACTGATATGGCTGCGACGCCATACTGCCCCATCCCTGCCAAAGTGCTCCCCGCTTCCGGCATGCAACTGCCCGCCACCGGAACCGTGCTGCCACGTCCGGATGCGCCCATGTCAGGACGCGAGAATTCACTCATGTCGATGGAAGGACTTTCTATCGCGCAAATATGCACGATGAAAGGGGAAAAACGGGAATATCTGGGAATATCCGCTATATTAATGATTATATTATATTTTTAGTGTCGAAACGTTTTCAAAAATCAGCGAAAAATCATCAATTTTCCGGCCCTGTTGATAACTCTTGTGGAACATCCCGCGAACATTCATCGCGAATCCGGTTTCCACCCCGCTTCTTCCCGGATTTCAAGCGAGATCAGAAGCGCCTCGAATGCAACCTGGCGGACAGAAAGTGAATCCCCCGAGGCATCTTCCAGCAACGCAGCATCGGCGAGCGCCAAAATCTCGCCCTCTGCGATCCGGCACCGCACGGCCAGTCCGGAGCCGAGCATTGCGCAAGCCTCCGAATCCGGTGCAATCGAATAACGGCCCGGCAAGTTCACCGGCATGACTTGCCCTGACACGATCGCCTCGAATTCACCTGCGGGCTGGGCATCGTCGAAATGCAACTCCAGCCCCCATCGCGCGAGGATCGGCGAAAGCAGCACAATGTCCTGCGGGCGGCGACTGTCCCCCAGGGTAAAGCGGGACTCCGCCGTCAGCATTGGGTCGGCGAAGAGCAAAACCCGCCCGCCCGAACGCACCCAATTGTCGAGCGCGACATTCTCGTCGGGCGACAGCGGCCGCGGCTGTGCAAGCACGAGCAACGCGCCGGGCGGAAGCGGAAGTCCGCCGCCGTTCCCCGAAAGATCGTCGAGCGGGCGCAACGACCCATACTTTCCGAGAACGTCCAGCGCCCAATGCTGCCGCCTTTCGGAACCGAGAAGGCCGGAAAGGTTACCGGTTTCGCGCCACAGGATTGGCAGGCTGGTATAGAGCCCGATGGGCTGCAACGGCGTCGTGCCGTGCTGCTCGCCCTCGCTACAGCCGGACAAGGCCAGCGATGCGACGATCGGCATATGCAGGATCCACCAGCGCGCAGGCATCGCTAGCCTCGCCGGGAAACCCGGCAGCTATTCCGTCTCCAGCGGGTCAGCCACTTCATCACCTTGCGTCTCTTCTTCCAGAGTAGGCTCGACCACGGGCTGCACGCCGATATCGGCCAGGGGATCGGTGGCCGGCTTCTTGGGTTCGGCATCGACTGCGATGACCTCTTCCGTCGCCGTATCCTGGTCTTCGGACAGCATCGCGCGGTCCATGATGATGTTGGCCAATCCGACCAGCAGCAGCATTGCCGCCAGGCCGAACAGCCCCACCTGCAGGCGATGAACCGACTGGCTGCGCAGGTCACGTGCGGAAGGCGGCGTGTAATGTTGCGCCGTCTGGGCGGGATCGACGATCCGCTGGATTGGCTGATCGGCCATGATCGGCGAGTCTACCCTAGCGCGCGAACCAGGGGAAGACCGGCAGTCCCTTCGCTTCGAGCCACTCGGCGTTGTAGAGCGACGACAGGTAGCGGAAGCCCGTGTCGCAAAGGATCGTAGCGACCCGCGCGCCCTTCCCAAGCTGCTTGCCGAGTTCCACGGCACCCGCGACATTGATGCCAGAGGATAAGCCAAGGCACAGGCCTTCTTCGGACAGCAGCCTGGCAACCCAGGCGATTCCATCCTCATCGGAAATGCGGAACTGCGTGTCGATCGGCGCGCCTTCGAGATTGGCGGTGATCCGGCCCTGGCCGATGCCCTCCGCGACCGAGGAACCCTCGGCCTTGAGTTCGCCATTCGCATAATAGTTGTAGAGCGCCGCGCCATGCGGATCGGTGAGCGCTATCGTCACTTTTTCGTCCATGGCCTTCAGCCCCAGGCCAACGCCGGCAATGGTCCCGCCGGTTCCCGCCGCGCAGGTAAAACCGTCGATGCGGCCTTCCATCTGCCGCCACAGCTCTTGCGCAGTGCCCTCGATATGTGCCTTGCGGTTGGCGGTATTGTCGAACTGGTTGGCCCAGACCGCGCCTTCT
>CAYPFE010000449.1:0-2898 GCA_964409895.1 uncultured Novosphingobium sp. | reverse complement strand
CGAAGTCCGTCCTCACCGCGAGCAGCCCTATTACCATCTCCTCGCCGAGAACGAGGAGACCAGCTACGTTGCCTATGTCAGCCAGCAGAACCTGCTGGCTGACCCGGACGGCGGCCCGGTCGACCACCCCTCGCTGGACCAGATGTTCGAGGAATTTGCCGAGGGACGCTACCAGCTGAGGCAGGGCCTGGCGCACTAGGCACTGCGGCGCACGGGTCAGCTCTTGAGCTTCCAGCCCGATCGCAGCACGAAATAGGTCACCAGCGCAAGCAGCACGTTGATCGCGCCGAGGCCAAGCGCGCCATTCAAGACGGCCGCATTGGTGCTGCCGATGTCGCTTTGCCCCAGAAAGCCGAAACGAAAGCCCGAAATGACATAGAAAAACGGATTGGCGCGGCTGATCAGCTGGAACGCCGGAGCCAGGTTATCGATCACGTAGAACGTGCCTGACAGCAGCGACAGCGGTGCGACAATGAAATTGGTGATCGCGGCATTGTGGTCAAACTTGTCGGCCCAGATCGAGGACAGCAATCCCAGCAGGGATAGGAACAGCGATCCCATTAGCCCGAACCAGATGACAGCCCACGGATGGGCGATGGAGAGGTCCACACCGGGCCACAGCATCATTGCTGCATAGAGCGCCAGCCCCACAAGGGCAGCGCGCGTTACCGATGCCGCCGTCATCGCCAGCATCAGTTCTCCTTCAGACAACGGCGGCATCAGCAGGTCGACGATCGTTCCCTGCATCTTGCCGGAAAGGAAGGAAAAACTCGCATTGGCGAAAGCATTCTGCATCATGCCCATGACGATCAGCCCGGGGGCAACGAAAGTCGCAAAATTGACGCCCAGAACCTCGCGGCCGCCGCGACCCAAGGCGATGCTGAAGATGACCAGGAACAGCAGCGTCGTCATCGCGGGCGCCCAGATTGTCTGGGTCTGCACCTTGAAGAACCGCCGCACCTCCTTCATATACAGGGTTCTCAAGCCCTCCCAGTTGACCCTGTGGATCAAGGGCTCACCCTTTGCCGGAAAGGCGCGGACCGCTGCTGTCGCACCGGTGCTTCCTTTCGAGGGAGCTGTATGGGGTTGATTGGCCATGGCGCGGCGACTATCGGCTGCCAACTCCCGTGGCAAGACGGCAACTTCGGCAAGCCACGAATTGAACGGATTTGGACATGAGCTGGACTGACGACCGGATCGAAAAGCTGACCAAGATGTGGGAAAGCGGCGCGACCGCCAGCCAGATCGCCGACGAGTTGGGCGGAGTGAGCCGCAATGCGGTTATCGGCAAGGCGCACCGGCTGGGGCTGAAAGCGCGCCCTTCGCCAGTCAAGGCCAATGAGAAGCCTGCCCGCGCCAAAGCCTCGAAGCCGACAAAGAGCAAAGCCAAGCCTGCCAAGAACGCCGCACCTAAGGCCGCTGCCAAGTCAGATGCGCCCAAGGAAACGCCCGCAAAGCCCGAGGTGAAGGCCGATGCAAAACCTGCCTCGCCGCCAGCCGCCGAGCCGAGCCAGCCTGCTCCGCAGCCCGAACAGCCGCGCATCGTTTCGGTCGGCCCGGGCGGCTTCCTGCGTCAGGGGCCAGGCGACCAGCAGGCACCTATTCCGCCGGCTCCGCCACGCCGGCTCGTGCCCGCCAAGCCCAGCCCGGAGATGGCCGACAAGACGAGCCTGCTCGACCTCAACGAACGGATCTGCCGATGGCCGATGGGCCATCCCGGCGAACCCGATTTCCACTTCTGCGGAGAGAAGGTGAATCCCGGATTCCCTTACTGCGTGGAACACTGCGGCAGGGCCTATCAGGCGCAGCTGCCGCGTGGCGCACGACGCCCACCTCCGCCGCTACCGTTCGGCGGCCCCCGCGTCCGTTAAGGGCCGCTCCGCGCTACCAGCGCCGGCGCATCTGGCACGCACGCGTGCGGGCGCGCAGTTCCGCTTCACGTTCCTCCGGCGTCACCACCGGCGTATCTGCGGGAAGGTGATCGCGGACTTCTGAGAGTTTGACGCGCTTCAAGGTTGGCACCGGCTGGTCCGAGCAATCGAACCAGCGGCCCCACAGCGTGCCTTCGGTGTAGCCAGCAGTGTCGAGCCAGTTGGGCACGCCCGGGTCTTCCAGCGCGACGACTCCATAGAACTTCCCGTCCGAAGCGATTTTCGCATAGTGCGAATTGGTGCAGCTCAGGTGGTAGACGTAGTCGATGGCGTTGAAATAGGGATCGTTGAGCTGGAGGTTCCAGTAGGAATATTCCTTGGGCAATTCCGTTTCGACGATCAGGGCCTCGCCGGGCTCGAATTCAAACGCTGCCGGCCAATAGGCCTGGAACTCGACGCCGCGCAGGGTGTGCGGGTAGAAATTGTTGACGCCGACCTGCTGCTTGACGTCGTCCTGCTGCCAGAAGAACAGCTTGTCCATGTAGTAGGGTACCAGCGCCACTTTTCTGATGCGTTCGGCGATTTCCTCAGGGCTGAGGCGCTTTTTCGGCCCCACCTTGTCGAGACATTCGATGGCGAGCTGCGGGTCGGTCTCGTTCTCCCAGTCGAGCGCGATGTAGCGCACCATCAGCGTGTCGGTATCGGGCAGGATCGGTGACCAGTTGCCGGTGTAACCCTTGGGCCGTTCGGCGCTGAAGATGATTTCGACCTCGCCATCGGGACCTTCCATGCCCTTGAAATCGAAGGTGTTGATGTTCTTGAATTCCTCCATCGTCCCCGCGGCCCCGGTCGCACCGTGAAGGGTAGAGAAGACCAGGCTGTGGCAGGTGCCGCGCTTGCCCGAGACGCGATAGGTGAGGTCTCCGCGCAGGGGCGCATAGACATAGAGCGTGTCAGGATTGGGCTGTTGCATGAACACTGGCCCGAACATCGGAATCCAGTCGGGATGTTCCGGATCGGCATGGAA
>CAYPFE010000448.1:0-2910 GCA_964409895.1 uncultured Novosphingobium sp. | reverse complement strand
ACCGAAGCCCTTGTACATCGCGCCCATGACGTTGTTCGACTTGCCGAGCTTGACGAAATAGGTGCCGATGATCGAAGCGACGATGCACACGCCGCCGATGAACAGCGGCAGCGCCATGAGGTTGCCGAGCAGGTCGCCCGCGCCGGTCACCAGCAGCGCGATCAGCACCATGGTGGCACCGACGGTGACGACATAGGTCTCGAACAGGTCGGCGGCCATGCCGGCGCAGTCGCCGACATTGTCGCCGACATTGTCGGCGATGACAGCGGGGTTACGCGGATCGTCTTCGGGGATACCCGCCTCGACCTTGCCGACGAGGTCGGCGCCGACGTCGGCGGCCTTGGTGAAGATACCGCCGCCAAGACGCGCGAAGATCGAAATCAGCGAGGCGCCGAAGGCGAGGGCGACCAGCGCGTCGACCACTTCGCGGCTGTTCACTGCATGACCAGCCTGGGCCGTCAGGTACCAGTAGAACACCGAAATCGCGAGAAGCGCGAGGCCGGCCACCAGCAATCCGGTGATGGCACCAGCGCGAAAGGCCAGCGTCAGGCCTTCTTGCAGGCCGACGCTTGCTGCCTGGGCAGTGCGGACATTGGCGCGAACCGAGATGTTCATGCCGATATAGCCTGCCGCGCCCGACAGAATCGCCCCGATCAGGAAGCCGATCGCCGAGATAACGCCGAGAAAGTAGCCGACGATGACAGCGACGACGACGCCGACCATGGCGATGGTGCGGTATTGCCGGCCAAGATAGGCCTGCGCGCCTTCCTGCACCGCGCCTGCGATTTCCTGCATTTTCTCGTTACCGGCCGGTGCGCCAAGCACCTGACGGCTGGTAATGAAGCCGTACACGACGGCGAGCAGCCCTAATACGATTGCGATCGTGACCAAGTCCACGGTTCGCCCCTCCTGCTGTTAAGCCAATAGAGAATGGTCCCGGAAAGCCCGGGACCGCCAAGTCGAGCGGCGCTAGAGGTTCAGTGGCGCGGAAGCAAGCCCAATTCGGGGATTTTTCCCATTATTGGGCCATCGAGGGCTCAATGCCGATATCCGAGATCGTCACTTTCATTGAGCGCCTCGCCGTCAAGCAGCAGCGGCGAGCTTGTCCGGCTTGTTACAGTGCCGATGCGCGAGGCTGTCACCGGCACTGCAGCCTTATCTTTGATGGTAAACAGCAACTGGTAATCGTCTCCCCAGCGCAAGGCATCGCCCCGGCGATCTTCCGGTGCGGCGATGGGGACGTCGGCATTGTTGATGGCGATCGTCACTCCGCTTGCCCGTGCGACGCGGAAGGCATCGAGCAGCAGTCCGTCCGATATGTCCATGATCGCGGTGACATGCGGTGCAAGTGCGCGCCCTTCGGCAAGCAGAGCATATGGGCGGCGATAGGCGCTGCTGTCGCCTGTTCCTGCCTGCAGAGCCTCGAAACCCAGCATCGCCGCGCCGACGGGGCCGGTAACGTAAACCGCATCGCCAGGCTCGGCGCCTGCGCGCGACGGCACGGGGCGGTGCGTGGCGCGGCCGATGGCGGTGAGGCCGAGTGCCTGCGGCCCGCTTCCCGAGATGGTATCGCCGCCCAGAAGCGGTGCGTTGTAGTGAGAAAGTGCGTCTTCCAGCCCTGCCAGAAACCGTGCGTCGTCCTGGCCGAACGAGTATCCGAGCAACACCCCGACGGGCTCAGCGCCCTTGGCCGCAAGGTCCGACATGTTCACCGACACCAGTTTCCAGGCGATATCGGTTGGATCCTGGTTCGGCAGGTAGTGCACGCCCTCGGCCATCATGTCGTGGGTGAGCACAAGCGTCTCGCCACCGATTTCGATCACCGCGCAATCGTCGTCGAGATTGCGCGCGCCGGGATGGGTGGCGAGGCGGCGCAGGGCTTCGATGAAGGCGAGTTCGGTGGTCATTGCGGAAAGCCTTCTTCCCTCATCAAGGGGGAAGGGAGCGCATGCTTAACGCACATCCTTCGCCACCGCGTCGAGCACGCCGTTGACGAATTTCGCCTCGCGCTTCTCAAAGAAGGCGTGGGCGACGTCGACATATTCGCTGATCGCGGAGCCTTTGGGGACATCGGGCCTGGCCATCAGCTCGTAGCAGCCTGAGCGCAGGATCTGCAGCATGGTCTTGTCGAGCCGTTTCAGCGCCCAGCCTTCGGCCAGCTTCGCGCCAAGCAAGGCATCGATCTCGTCGCGCCTGGCCAGCACGCCCTTGACGATGTCGTCGAAGAAGGCGGTTTCGGCCTCTGCATATTGATCGTCGTCGATCTCGGCACCAAGCCGGTGCATGTGGAACTCATCTAGGAGCTTCGCCTGCGCTGTGCCTTCCATCTCGTGCTGGTAGAGGGCCTGGACGGCGGCAAGCCGGGCGGCGGAACGAGCCTGGGTGCGGGTGGTCATCTGCCGAGCCTCTTGCCGATCGAGCGGGCGTGGGCGGGCAGGCCTTCGGCCTCGGCAAGTGCTATGGCCGCCGGGCCAAGCGCCTTCAGCGCCGCTTCGTCGAGCGCGATGAAGCTTGTGCGCTTCATGAAGTCCAGTACCGAAAGCCCGGAAGAAAAGCGCGCGCGGCGCCCGGTGGGCAGCACGTGATTGGGCCCGGCGACGTAATCGCCGATCGCCTCTGGCGTGAGGCGGCCAAGGAATACGCTGCCCGCATGGCGGATTCGGGCGAACAGCGCTTCGGGATCGGCAGTGGCGATTTCGACATGTTCGGCGGCGAGCGCATTCGCCAGAGCCGCAGCTTCGTCAAGGCTCGACACTTCGATGATTACGCCGTGATTGCTCCAGCTTTCGCTTGCGACGCGCGCGGTGGGCAGCATCGCGAGTTCCACGCCGACACGGTCGGCGACGCTGTCGGCCAGCAACGGATCGTCGGTAATCAGGATCGATTGCGCCAGCGGGTCATGTTCGGCCT
>CAYPFE010000447.1:0-2911 GCA_964409895.1 uncultured Novosphingobium sp. | reverse complement strand
GACATTTCGACGTGATGCCCCTGCGGTGTCGAGAGATGCACGCACTCGGGATCGTGCAGCAGTCCCGGGGACACTGGATCGGCACACCGACGGTCGGCATCAAGCACAAAAACCTCTAGCTCGGCAACCTGCAGGTAGTTGGCGTTCTCCATCTGGATGCGCACGTACCTCCCGAACCCATCGTTGTTAGCCAGAACCCACTCATACAGGCGCTTGCCTGTCAGGCTTGGCGTCTCGGTGTCATAGATCTTGCAGCCAAGCGCCCCGAACAGGTCGATGGCGAGCTGGCGGTCGCCGGGGCGATAGGTCACCTCGATGTGGCTGAGGACGCCCGCCGCACTCATGTCCGGGCCTCCCCGGGGCCGACGGGACGGTGCCCCGCCGTGACTACTCTGTGGATGATGCGCCCGCGATCGTAGTCCGGGATCGCGTAGTGCTGCACCGCTCGGTTGTCCCACAAAGCGATATCGCCCGGCTGCCAGCGCCAGCGGATCGTGTAGACCGGCGACTTCATGTGATCGTAAAGCAGCGCCAGCAGGTGCATGCTCTGCGCGGCGGGAAGTCCTTCAATGCACTTCATCCAGCCCTCGCTGACGTATATCGCCCGGCGTCCGGACTCGGGATGAACTGAGACCATGGGATGGGTGTATTCGACCTTGCTGTCCTGCGCTGAGACACCCATCGCGGTGAGCGACGGTTCCATCCAGTGAACCGCCTTCAACTCGTCCAGCAGCGCGCGCAACGGCGGAATCAAGTCCTCGTATGCCTGGGTCACGTTCGACCAGCAGGTATCGCCGCCGCTTTCCGGAACCTGCTCCATCCTAAGCGCGGTCGCTGCAGGCGGCGCCTCCAGCCAGGTTGCATCGGCGTGCCAGCGCTCGGCCACCGCCTTGGTCATGCCGCTATCGCCCGAATGCACCGGCGGCGCATCGGAGGGGGCGCCGTAGGAGCCGTTCGAGGGCTCCGTGATCGGCGTGCCGAAATAACCGATATACCGCTCGAGCTGGTCCTCGCTGATATCCTGCCCTCGCAGGAAGATCACTCCCCGGTCGAGCCAGATTTCGCGCAACTGGTGCACTGTATCGACATCGAGCTCATCCCTGAGGTCGACGCCTTCAACGATGGCGCCGATGGACGGGGCGATCTCGGTCACCCTGAGGGCCGTGGCAGTGTCCGACATATGTCCTATCCCGGAGTGCGGAATGAGATGAGCTTACATGGCCCTTGTCGCAGCACAAGTGGCCTGTTGATGGCGTTTTGATGGCTTGCAGATGTCACAGCGCCGGGGCAGCATGGAAGGCTAACGAAATGCTGGGGAAAGACCATGCCTAAACCTGCCGCGATCGCTGCCGCCACCGCGCTGTTGCTCGCAGCGAGCAGCCATGTGGCGGCGCAAGATACTGCGAAGCAACCGAATTTCCTCGTAATCGTCGCCGACGACCTCGGGTTCTCCGATCTTGGCGCATTCGGTGGCGAAATCCGCACACCCAACCTCGATCGCCTGGCGATGTCGGGTGTGCGCCTCACCGGCTTCCACACCGCGGCCGCCTGCGCACCGACCCGCGCCATGCTGCTGACCGGCAGCGACAGCCACCGAGCGGGTCTGGGCAACATGCCTGAATCGGCACAGAAAAATCAGATCGGCCAGCCCGGCTACGAGGGCTATTTGCGCGCCGACACAGCGACGATTGCCGAAAGACTTTCTTCAGCCGGATACCGCACACTGTTCTCCGGGAAATGGCACCTTGGTGTCGAGGAAGACCAGTCCCCGCATGCCCGCGGGTTCCAGATGAGTTTCTCGATGCTCAACTGCTGCCATAACCATTTCGGGCTGGGTCTTTCGACCAATCCGCAGAAAATGTCGGGCTATCGCGAGAACGGGAAGATGGTCACCTCGCTGCCCGCCGATTTCTATTCTTCGCGCTTTTTCGCCTCGAAGCTGATCGAGCAGCTTGAGGACAGCGACGGCGACAAGCCGTTCTTCGCCTATCTCGCCTTCACCGCGCCCCATGCCCCGATCCAGGCGCCGCCCGAGACGATCGCCAAATACAAGGGTTTATATGACAAGGGCTATGAGGCTTTGCGTTTGCAACGGATTGAAAAGCAGCGCGAACTTGGCCTGCTCGATCCTGAGGTCGAACCTCACCGGATGGTCGATGCGGATGCCTGGGATTCGCTGCAGCCCGAGGAACAGGCCCTCTCCTCGCGCCGCATGGAAATCTACGCGGCAATGGTCGAGGAGCTGGATACGGCGGTTGGCCGCGTGATCGACCAGCTCGAGGCATCGGGCGAGATCGGCAATACCCTGATCTTCTTCCTGTCGGACAATGGCGCGGAAGGCCGCTTCGTGCCGACCGGTCTTGGCGAAGGCCCGCCCGAGGAGATGGGCTCGGCGGCGAGCTACATCCAGTATGGCCCCGGCTGGGCACAGGCGGCAACTGCGCCCTATTGGCGCTGGAAGACCTTTTCCAGCGAAGGCGGCATCCGGGCTTCGGCCTTCGTGACAGGGCCCGGCATCGAAGCGGCTGGTGCGATCAGTTCGCACTACACCAACGTCACGGATATCGTGCCAACCATGCTGGACATGGCAGGAGTAAAAACAGAGTCAGGCCGCTTCGATAACCGCGCTGTCCAGCCAATCGACGGGCTTAGCTGGCGCCCACTGCTGGCCGAAGGCGCTGCAGTCTATCCCGATGACAAACCTGTCGGCACCGAGCTGTTCGGCGTCAGCGAGGAAGCCGCTGCCGCGGCGGACCTGCAGGTGATGATTCCGATGCGCGGCATGACGCAATCGCTCAACGTGTCCGTGGCTTGCGCCATCGTCCTGTACGAGGCGCTGCGCCAGCGCGATGAGAACGGCCTGTACGGGAAATCCCGGCTGGACGAGGAAACCTGCCGGGTGCAGCGCTTC